>JAZNDN010000088.1:0-28462 GCA_045588085.1 Eubacteriales bacterium | reverse complement strand
TAAAGCTCAAATCCGCTAATCTGCTTGTCCGAGGCAAGCTTGAAGCCGTCGGAATCGGTCGCGGTATCTTCAGCGTCGGAGGCTTCGCCTGTGAGCTTGACGTATTTGAAATTATCCATTATCGCACGTACTTTTTCGTAGTAGTAGTCGTACTGCGTGTGCTCGGAGGAGCTGATATTCTCGTTATATGAGGTATAGGTGAAAATACCGAACCTGTCTTCGTAAACGGTGAGAATCTGCATAACCTTGAATTTGTGCTCGGAATAGGTAAATTCATAAATAAATTTATAAGCCTCGTCGGCATTGCCGAAATCCTCTTTTGCACCGCTCGTCGTTACCTTTAAATCCTCGTAACCGGGAGAATTCTTAAATTCTTTCTCAAGGCTTCGGTTGAAATATTCCTCAGCGGAGCACTCCGGCGTCTCAACCTCGGTGTAGGAAACCGAGCTTAAATCGACACGGGATGCGTATGCCATGCTGACGTCGGGCAGATTGACGACCGTCCACTCGACAGGTGCGTACATATAGTATCCAAGCCCTTCGTCCTGACGTACCGCCTGCATTCCGTCGGGGATTCCGTCGTCGCCCGAACAGCCGGCAAGCGCCAATATCAGAATTACCGCTATGAGAATAAGAGAAATTTTCTTCATTTTTTACGTCCTTGTTTATGTATTTTCATGGTTTTACTTTAATTAATCGGTACACGTGCCCCGTGGTCCCGCTTCGCCAAGCTCCGCGCAAAGAGCCAAGGCCTCCCTTGCAAAGTCATCTCCCCGCTCCTCAAAGCTCGAATACAAATCAAAGCTCGTTCCTGACGGTGAAAGTATAACAGTGCCTCCCCGTGTCAGCATTTTTGTGGCAATCCGCACGGCATCTCTCATACCGCACGCTGCGCGTACCGGGTATTTTTCAAAGCGTGTGTCGGAGCTGAGTGCTGTCAGTATGTTCTCGGCTATCTCTCCAAAGACAACCGCCCCCACCGTGTGCGATATAAGCGCATCGGCAAGAGGCGTAAGCGTCCCTCCCTTGCTTCTTCCGCAAAGTATGGCAACCGCCTCGCCACTTTGCGCTGTAAGCGTTGCTGCTGTTCTTGCAGGCGTCGTGTCAATTGATGAATCTATATACCTTGTTTTGCCGAATTGAGTCACCACGCGGCAACGGTGAGGCAAAGCTGCAAATTTCTCGGCAGCACGCTGCATATCGCTCGCAGAAGCGTATTCAAGCGCTGCACCGCAGGCAAGGCAAAAATTTTTTACGTTGTATTCCGTCATGGAAAGAAGCGCGGCAGACTCTGCAAACGGTACTCCGTTGAGCAGTATGCGCTCGCCCTCGGCACTTATTACGTACTTTGCGGGCAGAAGGCTTTTTATCTCGGCACAGCTCTTCTTCAACGTTACCGCGCAAAAGAGCTTCTCGGCAGGTGCACCCTTTATAAGCTCGGCACAGTCAGCATCAATGACGGCTCTTTTTGCTCGTTTGAATATCGAAAGCTTAACCGAGCGGTACTCGTCAAAGCTCTTGTGCCAGTCAAGGTGATTCTCGGTTATATTCGTTATAATTGCGGTGTCAAGCACCGGCTTGGCGTAGGATAGCTGAAAGCTCGAAAGCTCGGCAATCGGCAAAACCCTTTTTCCGAAAAGCTCGCAAAGGGGAAGACCGAAATTTCCGCAAGCCACGGCAGGATATCCCGCCTCACTGAGTATTGCGGCAAGAGCCGACGTCGTTGTGCTTTTTCCGTCAGAACCGGTAACACCGAATGCCGCACCGTCTGTAAGCGAGAAAAACAGCTCGCAGTCGGAAGAAATGTACACACCGCGTGCTGCTGCATCCGCAATTTCGCGTCTGTCCCTACGCACCGACGGAGAAAGGAAGAGAAGCTCTTCGTTTATATCGCAAAGAGAGCTGTTGCCAAAATAGCATTTGTCAAATTCGGAAGCCTGCCCTGCAGTATCCTTGTCGCACCTAAGTATGAACTCTGCCGATGGGCATAGCGAGCGAAAGACACGGAGCACGGAAAGGTTGGATTTGCCTGCACCGAGAAAGCCTATTCGCTTAATCCGGCATAAATCCGGTGAAATAGCGGAGAAATTCGGTTCGTGAGCCGAAATGCGTGCAGATAGCCTCTTCTTGTAAAAATCGGAGATGGAGCGTGGAGCTTTCATAACAGACCTGACCTTATCTTATAATATTATATTTTATTTATATGATAATATCAAGCGTTTTTTGACAAAGTTTACAAAATAGAAAACTAAACTAGATAGGCAGCTCCTCACGAAAAGCAGAACTTTCGGTGTTTGGAGTGCATATTTCGGCGTAGGTTTTTTTCATATACGCAGGATTCATAACGTATGACTCTCCGTGCTCGGAAAGGTCGGTAAAGACCTTTTCAACGAAAGCAAGAGTTTTTTCGTTTCCGTGAACCGCCGAGCCGTATTTTTGCCAATGAAGCAGAGGCTTTGTCACGTCGTATCTGTCTTTGAGATAGGTTTTCGTTGCGGCAAGCTTGTCGCAAATGCATTCAACTGCAAATTTATACGGCATCAGAGGATGCTCGGCACAGTCAGAATCGTACCAATATTCAATATGGTGACGGTTGCGCCCCTTGTGATGAAGCCAAGCAAGACTCACACCGCGTTCGCGTCTGCAAACCGCAATCGGTGAGCGGTTGCCCTGGTAGTATCTCGCGCTTTCGAAAAATTCGGTAGGAGAGAATTTTGAAATATCGTGAATTATACCGCGCCAGACTATTCCACATTTGCAGCAGTTCTTGAAAACCTGCCATTTGTGTCGGATGACGAGCGCGAAATGCTTAAAAATCTTTGATAAGGTGAGCTTCATATATGCCTCTTTCGATAAATTATATATATATCTATTTTAGCTCTTGTTTTGCATAAAGTCAATGCCGCATTTCGAATTTGCGAAAAATGCCGAAAATTCCCATAAAATATAGGCTTTTTCTTTGATAAGTACCATTTTTGAGAAAAATCCGAAAAAGTCGGGCAAACTCGGAAAATACCGAAAAATACGGTTCATGATGCGTAAAATCTTTGAAAAATCACATTTTTTGCCGATTTTTAAAAATGGAGCTGTTTTTGTAATTTTTCTTGAAAAATATATTAATATGTGCTACAATAGTTATTAAGCACGGGCAAAATCTAAAAAAGCAAGCTTTTTGCTTGAAAATACGAGGTTTTATTAACCACTTTTTACTTTTGCTCGCCGGATAACAGAATTGGAGATTTACTATGAAAGAATTTTTAGGCAGAGATTTTCTTCTCACCTGCCCTGCGGCAGAGAAGCTTTTTTATGAATATGCTGAAAAAATGCCGATTTTCGATTTTCACTGTCACCTCAGCCCCAAGGAGATTTACGAGGATAAGCAGTACCGCAGTCTTACTGAGGTCTGGCTCGGTGGCGACCATTATAAATGGAGGCTTATGCGCGAGGGCGGCATTGAGGAGCATTTGGTAACGGGTGACGCGCCTGACTTTGATAAATTCATGGCGTACGCCCGTCTTATGCCCGATATGATAGGCAATCCTATCTATGCATGGACTCATCTTGAGCTTCGCCGCTTCTTCGGCATTAACGATATTCTTTCGGAGCAAACGGCGGAAAAGATTTACGCCGAGGCAGGCGAAAAGCTGAAAAACCTCACCGCAAGACGCCTCATTGAGAACTCGAACGTTCGTGCGCTTTGCACCACCGACGACCCCGTCGATACCCTTGAATATCACCTTCTTATAGCAGACGACCCGAGCTTTTCCGTCGAGGTTCGCCCCTCGTACAGACCCGACAAGGCTCTTAAAATAGAAAAAGAGGACTTCCTCCCCTGGTTGAATAAGCTCGGCAGCGCAGTTGGTTACAGAATAGACACCTTTACCGCCCTTAAAAGAGCGCTTCTTGAAAGAGCCTGCTATTTTGATACTGTGGGCTGTGTTTGCTCCGACCACGGTCTTGATACTGTCGAATATGAGCCCTCAAGCGAGGCTGAGTGCGAAGAAATCTTCGCTAAGGCGCTGCGCGCGCAGAAGCTTACCGACTCCGAAATAGCAAAATACAAGGGAGCGCTTATGGTGTTCCTCGGAAGAGTCTATAACGAGCTTGGCTGGGTTCAGCAGTATCATATCGGTGCATTGCGCAATAATTCCGCGCGCTGTTACCGCAGCCTCGGTGTAGATACAGGCTATGACGCGATAAACGATAAAACCTTCGCTCCGCAGCTTTCTGCAATCCTCTCGGCGCTTGACGAAACGGAGGAGCTTCCCAAAACTATTCTCTATTGCCTGAACCCCAGAGATAACGAGGTTCTCGCAACGCTTATGAATTGCTTCCAGTCGGGAGGCGTTGCAGGTAAAATCCAGTTCGGCTCGGGCTGGTGGTTCAATGACCAGAAGGACGGAATGCAGAGGCAAATGGAGGCTCTGATGCAGGTTGGACTCATTTCCAAATTCGTCGGTATGCTCACCGACAGCAGAAGCTTCCTTTCCTATACCCGCCATGAGTATTTCAGAAGAATACTCTGCTCAAAGCTCGGTGAGCTTATGGAAAACGGTGAGTATCCCGCAGATTTCGAAAGAGTCGGAAAAATAGTGCAGGATATCTGCTATAACAACTCGGTTGAATATTTCAAAAAGAACTGAGCAGAAAATGCAAAAAAGCACGGAATGATGCTTCTATGTGTCAATCCGTGCTTTTTATACTGATTTTTAAAGTGATATCAAAGACTGTGTTCAGCGCGTCAGCTGCCAGAATGCAACCGCCCCCGCCGCCGCAACGTTCAGGGAATCAACTCCGTGCGCCATCGGTATTTTTGCCGTGTAATCGCAGGCGGCAATCGTGCTTGCCGCAAGCCCGTCACCCTCGGTGCCCAGAATTATCGCAAGCTTTTCCTCGGCTCTGAGTCTTTCGTCCTCAATGCTCACAGAGTCGTCGGAAAGTGCCATTGCAACCGTCTTGAATCCGGCTTCCTTAAGTATTGACATAGCCCCCGGCCAGTCGGCAGCGTTTTCTCCTGTTCTTGCCCACGGAACCGTGAAAACCGTGCCCATGCTCACTCTTATCGCTCTGCGGCAAAGCGGGTCGCAGCAGGTGGGAGTAACGAGAACCGCATCAATTCCAAGTGCCGAGGCGGAACGGAAAATTGCACCTATGTTCGTCGAGTCGGTAACCTCTTCAAGAACCGCTATCCTGCGAGCCCCTCTTATTATTTCCTCTGCCAATTGTGGCTTTGGTCTTTTCATAGCCGAAAGGGCACCCCGTGTTAGCTCAAATCCGGTAATCTTAGTCAAAAGCTCCCTTGATGCCGTGTAAATCGGAAGCTGTGCGTAGGCATCTGTTATTCCCCTGACCGAGTCGCTGCCGAGAAGCCTTTCGTCCGTGAGAAGAGATATAGGCTCGCATCCGGAGGCAAGTGCAACCTCAATAACCATAGGACTCTCAGCAATAAAAATCGCATCGGATGGAGATTTTTTGTTTTTCAGCTGTGCGCCGGTCAGTCTTACGTAGGCGTCAAGCTCCGGAATATCAGTGCTTTCTATTCTTATAATGCTCATAAATTACCTCGTTTTCGGGAAAATAAATCTCGTGTGCTGGATTTACTACCGGAATTGTACCATATTTTTTCGTCCTTGTCCACAGGATGAAAGAAAATTATCGCAAATGATGCTGAAATTCTGCTCATGCTTGACATTTCCGTGCAAAATATAGTAAAATAGTTTAAAACAGTAAATTGCACGCGTCTTGTGAATGCGCGGTAAAGCAAGAAGGATTTTGTATGATTGAAATGAAGAAAGCGGCTCTTATTGATTTCAGACCCGTAAAGCTTGAGGATAAGGAAAAATACGAAGCCGCCTTGGCAAAGGAAGAGGGGCGAGGGTGTGAATTTTCCTTCGCAAATCTCTACCTCTGGGGCAGGCAGAATATAGCCTTCTCGGATGAGGGAATTATGCTCTTTTCCCAGTTTAACAAAAAAAGCGTTTATCCCTATCCGCTCGCAGCCGGGGATATGCGTTGCGTAATAGACGCGATAATAGCCGATGCAAAGGAAAGAGGCATACCGTGTAGAATTACGGGGCTTAGCAGAGCGGCGAAGGAGAAGCTGTGTGAGCTTTATCCCGGAAAATTCAGCATTCATCACGACGAAGGCTCATACGATTACGTGTATTCGATACACGACCTTGCCGACCTTCCGGGCAAAAAATACCACGGTAAGCGCGGCCACCTTAAGAATTTTTATGCCGAAAATCCCGATTTTTCCGTGCTGGATTTCAATGACGAAAGCCGTCCGCTTGCAGAAGCTTTGGCTCAGCGGTGGTATTTCGAGAAAACGGCAGAAAATCCGAATTCAGACTACATTATGGAGCAGGTTGCTCTCAAAAAAGCCTTCCGCGATTATAAAGCTCTTGGAATGAAGGGAATTGTGTTGACCGCAGGCGGCAGAGCTGTTGCCTTTGCGCTCGGCAGCTTTTTGTCTGCCGATACCTTTGACGTAAATTTTGAAAAGGGGCTATCGGAGGTCAAGGGCTCCTATGCTGCAGTTAATTGCGAGTTTGCAAAATACTTGAGAAGCCACTACCCGTGTCTTGAATATATAGACAGAGAAGAGGATATGGGGCTTGAGGGATTGCGCCGCGCAAAGCGTAGCTATCATCCCCACCATATGATAGAAAAATTCTGGGCGCATCTTTTGGAGGAGGGTTATGAATATTGACCTTTTAACAGTAAAATTCCCCGATGATACCGCTGTGCCCCGTCTTAGAGCGCTATGGCGCGAAGCATTCGGCGACACCGAGGAATTTATCGATTGCTTCTTTGATAACGCCTACGATAAAAACCGAACCCTCCTCATAGAAGACACAGACGGTATCCTCTCCGTGCTGTACTGGTTCGATTGCTCACTCGACGCTCAGAAGCTTGCATACCTCTACGGCATCGCAACCGCAAAAAGAGCAAGAGGTCGGGGACTTTGCAAAAAACTGATGCAAAGGACGCACGAAATCCTGCGCGAGCGCGGATATTTCTCTGCCGTGCTCGTTCCGGCTTCAGAGGGATTATTTGGCTTTTATGAGAGGCTGGGGTATAGCACGTGTACCTATATTGATGAATTCTTCGCTCTTCCAAGTACGGATTTGCCTGCTGAAATACAGCAAATAGATAAGGCTGAATACGCCTCGCTGCGAAAAGGCCTCTTGCCCTGCTTCAGCGTTATTCAAGAGGGGGAGAGCCTTGATTTTCTCGGAGCTATGGGAAGCTTCTATAAGCTGGGCGGCACTATCCTCTTCGCCTATACCGAAAACGGTGTCCTGACATGCCGCGAGTACCTCGGTGACAGAAGCCTTGCGGGTGCCGTTCTTGCCGCGCTCGGTGCGAGGAGCGGAAGCTTCAGAATTCCCGGAAAAGAAAAGCCCTTCTGCATGCATCTTCCGCTTGAGGTCGGTGCCAAGGCACCCGAATATTTCGGACTTGCCTTCGATTGAAAAGGGTTCATAGCCTATAATAAAAACGGCACGCTCACACACTTTTGTGCTTACAAAAGGCGGGGCGTGTCGTTTTTTTCGTTTTTTTAGGCAAGAGGGAGTAATCCGAACTTGTTTTAGGGATGCTGATTTTAGCCAAAGCTTCGGTAAAAATCCTTATAATATACTCATATTATCTCGAATTTTAACCTCGCCTTGCCAAAAATCATCTATCCCGAAAATTCGAAGAACTCCGAAGCCTGAATTTTCAGCGCTTTCGGCACTTATCTCTCTTGCCTATGAGTGTATGTTGTTATTTCTTTTCGGCTTTGAGCCCCTCAAGCCTCTCGCGCTCGGCTTGGGGGACTCGCAGATACGTCGGAGAAACAGCATCGTCGGAAGTCAGCTCCGCACGCTCCGCCATTCTTGCAGCAACGCGCGCAACCTGAGCCGCATTCTGACCTCTTGCCATGGGCGGAGTTACCGATAGGCTTACGCCAAGTGGGGAAAGGAGCTTTATCGCGCTCTCGTAGCCGTCACCGACGGCATATATGCTTTTTCCTTTATAAGCATCAAGCTTCTTCGCCAGCTCCTCTGCCGAGATAGCCTCGTCGGCACGTAAGCGCCGTATTCCGCTCGGGGAGCTTTCGAATATTGCCGAATAAAACTGTCCGCGCCGCGCGTCCATACAGGGAACGATTATACCGTCAATACCCTCCATGTTGTGTGCGAGCGCTTCAAGCGTTGAAACCTCGGCGCAGGGGATACCTCTGCCGAATGCCAGTCCTTTTATGAGCGCTGCACCTATTCTTACACCGGTAAAGGAGCCCGGTCCCACCGAGCAAGCGAACAGCTCTATGTCCGAGAACGAGAGCTTAAGTGCGCTTAGCACAGCCTCTGCCATGGGTAAAAGAAGCTCGCTTTGGGTAAGACCGTTGTCAATGCTGTATTCCGCGAGAATTTTTTCACCGTCACTCACGGCAACCGATGCAATTTTTGCTGTGCTGTCAAATGCCAATATCTTCAATTTTCTTCACCACCTCGGCAATCGGCACGTCAACCGTTATTATTCTTGAATTTTCGTCCTCCGTACGTGAAATCGTGACGGTTATTCTTTTTTCGGGGAGCAAATCCTCAACGTTCTCGCTCCATTCTGCGATAACGTAGCCCTCCGACTCTATTATATCGTCGTATCCGACTGAGATAAGGTCGTCCTCGTCTGATATTCGGTATAAGTCCATATGGCTTATACGGCAACGTCCGCGGTATTCGTTAACTACGGTATACGTAGGGCTTTTTACGCCGTTTATACCGAAATGAGAGGCAAAGCCTCTCGTAAAGGCGGTCTTTCCGACGCCCATCTCACCCCGCATGGCAATAAAGGTCGACGTGAGTCCCGAGCGCTCAATAGCCTCGGCAAGCCTTGCGGCAAGCGCCTCTGTTTCTTCCACCGAGGTGACGGTCATTTCATAAATCATATAAGCTCTTTCACAAATTCTTTAAATATTCGGTGTATTTATCTCCCATAAGCATCTTCAGCAGCGTTTCGTACTCGGCAAAAGCCGCAGCATCAGGCTCGCGCGCCTTAAAAGCGCGAAGAAGCGTGTTTTTGGGTGTGTCCTCAGGGTCTACGAGCTCGGTTGCAGATGCCTCGTAGCCGAACGCCTCAAGCCTTTTGAGCCTCAGCGCATCGGTGAGTGCCTCGCAAAGCTTTCCTTTCAGCTTCGGGTGCTCTGTAACGAATTTCAGCTCAGGACAGTTTATCTTAGAGGCAAGGTTGCTGTGGCAGCATGGGGTGGACAGTATAACGTCCGCTCCGAGCTTTGCGGCGGTGTCAAGTACCACGTCGGTCGCGGTATCGCAGGCATGAAGCGAGATTACGAGATGCGGAGAGTTCATACCTGACGTTTTCGTTATATCGCCTGCTGTAAAGCGCAAGCCCTCAAACCCCATTTCCTCGGCCATGGAGGAGCAAAAGGCAATTACGTCTGCCTTAAGGTCTATTCCGAGCATAGATACACGGCGACCCTTTTTCTCGGTAAGATAGTAATAAACCGCAAAGCTGAGATAGCTCTTTCCGCAACAGAGGTCAAGAATTCTGAGCTCGTCCGTATCGGGAAGCTTTGGGTAAATTTCTTCAACGTATTCGAGAAATTTGTTTATTTGGCGGAATTTTCCGCGCTTTTTGTCGTGAACTCTGCCGCCGGCATCAGAAACGCCAAGCTTTCTGAGAAAGTCCTCGGTGCCGTCGAGTATATGCTGCTTTTTGCGGTCAAGCTCGGATATTGCAGTTTCAAAATCAACTCTTGCGTCGAGTTTTCTGCGGAGCTTTTCCGCCCCAAGAATAACGGCTTTTTCGGATTTTGAAAGCTTGTATTCCGCATCACCCAAAGGGGTAATCAAATTTATTTGCCTGTATTGCTGAGCAAGCTCCAGAAGCTCGCTGTAAAGCTTATCCGGAGCTACGTTCTTCTGAGAAACGGTGTCACCCGGAAGCGAGTATTCAAATCTGACAAGGCGTCCGCCGCGGTGAGCGCAGAGCTTGGCTGTGATTTTTTTTGCAGAATCTGCGATGGGTCTTGAAAATACGAGAAGCTTCAGCGCATCCTTTTCGCAGACGCGGCATATCAGCTCGCAAAAGCTATTCATAATCACTCTTTATCCTCATCCGAATTCTCAGTCGAATCTGCTTCCTTCTTTTTGCCGCCGATTGAGAGCTTTCTCTCGGTGCCCTGCGAGATGCGCTTAAGGTTTTCTCTGTGGCAGTATACGATGAAAATAGGAATAAGAATGGTAACCAAAGCCATAATTCCGCTCTGTCCCGGCAGGGCGGGGTTCATCGCCATAAGCACCTTTATATGACCGTTTACAACAACGGGATAAAGCACGGCAACCGTTACCGAGCCGAGCGAAACGTACTTAGTAATTGCAACGACGAGCGCGAAAAGAGCAATAAGTATGAGAAATTCAATGGGGTTTAGTATGAGTGCCATAACCGCGGTGCAGAGAACGCCCTTTCCACCCTTGAAATTATAGTATATAGGCCATACGTGTCCTATAATCGAGAAGAAACCGGCAATGTATGCAAAGGGGATACCTCCCGAGGTAAGACCGCCGAAGCTTATCAGTCCGATGTAGCAGAAGCCTCCGAGCACCGCACCTACAAAGACCGAAATTATAGTCTTGAGAAAATCTCCGAGCAGCGTCAGTCCTGCGGCAGCCTTGCCGTAGGTTCTGAGCATATTCGTAAGACCTGCATTTCCGCTTCCGTATTTTCTGATATCGTCGCGGTAAAGAAGCCTTGATACCACGATAGCCGAGTTAACGCTTCCGAGAAGATAACCGACCAATATCGACAGAAGAGCGAAGCCTATCAGTAAAAGTCCGTATTCAACGGTGCTAAGCTGATTGTTCTGCGAAATATAATAGAGTAATCCTTCGTTGAGATTGAACATAAATGTACCCCTTGGTTATTTTTTGCTTTTGTTGAAAAGTGAGCGGAGTCTTGATGAGACCTTCGAGAGCCTGAGCTCTCGCTCGTCGGGATTTGCCACCGCAGAAACTATAATTCCGTTCTCGTCAAAGCCTATATCGACCACGTCGTTTACGTGGAACGGATATTCTGAAGCGGGCAGAGTCAGCGTCGGATGCTTTTCGTCGGGAACGAGAACGAGCAGACCGCTATCAACTCTGTCAACGACGTATCTTCGAGTTTGCATAGAATATCTCCCTGTGTGCGCGTATACTTTAATGGCATAATTATACAACACACCGCCACCAATGTCAAGAGCTTTTGCAGGCAGAGCACGTTCCGCAAGAAAAATTCATTTTCCACCGATGCGATTGTTGGAACTGTGCTTGTGTGTAAATCGGTTCCGTGATGAAAAAATACTTGATATTGAGAGCGTAGGGTGGTATAATAATAAAAAAAGGAGGTAGCGCGTTGATAAAACGGATATTCGCAGAAGAAAATATAGAATACGTTTCGGCGGTAAATTACGCCGATTGCCGTGGCTGTAACAAAAGACTCGTCGCAAGCCTCGGATTTGAACCGAGGAGCGTTATAGTATATCTTCTGCCGTACTACACGGGTAAGACGGAAAACATATCGCTTTACGCCGCCTCTAAGGATTACCATTACATAATCCGCCAGTTGCAGGAAAAAATTATTTCCAAGCTGAAAAAGCTCTACCCCGTGTCGAATTTCGCGGGTTTCGGTGACCATTCTCCGATAAGCGAGATTCACGCGGCAGTCCTATGCGGACTTGGCTCTGTCGGTGACAACGGATTGCTTCTCAACGAAAAGTACGGCTCCTTTATTTTTATTGCCGATATACTTACCGATATACCCGCAGCGGAGCTTTCGCTGTCTTCTCCGGTGCCTTTTTCCGAGCTCTGCCTGCACTGCGGAAAATGCAAGGCGTCATGCCCTACGGGCTGCTTGCGGGGCGAGTCTTTTGACTGCCTTTCGGCTATCACGCAGCGCAAGGGAGCACTCTCCGATGCGGAGCAGAAAATGATGCGAAAATTTAACACGGCATGGGGGTGTGATTTGTGTCAAACCTCATGCCCGCTTAATGAGAACGCCGTAAAAACCCCTATACCCGCCTTTTACGCAGACAGAATTGAGCGTCTTACGCCCGAAATTCTGGCTGCTATGTCGGACGCGGAGTTCGAGCAAAGAGCTTTTGCGTGGCGCGGCAGAGCAACGGTACAGAGAAATGTTGAAATTCTTTATGGGAGCACATCGCAGAATACTGCAAAAAAATAATGAGGTGTTTGTGATATGAACAAAAAGATAAGACTTAATGAGGACGTAAAGCTGGTTGAGGCTATAAAGGAAGGACTTAAGCAAAAGGGTGGATTTTGTCCCTGTCGCATTCAGAAGACCGAGGAGAATAAGTGTATTTGCCGCGAGTTCCGCGAGCAGATAGCAGACCCTGATTTTGAGGGATACTGCCATTGCGGTTTGTACTATAAGTCCAAGGGGTGATTGAAGCTCTTGTTGGATTTTGTGTCATTTATGTAAATTTAAGTTTGTATTTTGTGCAATTATTCCGTAAAAAATGCGAGGCGCCGAGTTGAATCCTGCCTCGCATTTTTGTTTTTCACTGTGCCGCAGTCCTGCGCGTCAGTTATACATTCCGTTGCAGCTCATAAATGCATAAAGCTGCTCTCCGTGCTGCTGCTCCTCCTGCTGAATATGTCCGAGCATACGGCGCACTTTAGGCGAGGTAAATTCGAAAATGACGGTGTTGTACGCTCCCGAAACGTGCTTCTCCATAGAAAGCATATCTCGGCAGAGAAATTCATCGTTTTTCTTTGCATCCTCTGAGGAATATACTTCGGGGCAGCTTTTGCAGTTCTCGTTTTTTGCGGAAAGTGCGCCGGGGTCACTCGGCTCGTTGCCTGCGAGAATGTCGTTAATCGTCGAGAGATGGCTACCCTCGGTTTTTGCCATAGAGCTGAAAAGCGATTTAAGCTCGGGGCATTTTGCCTCCTCGGCATATCTGTTGTATTTTTGTATGCATAATTCCTCCTGTCCCTTCATATCTGTTAACAGACTCTTTTCCTTTTCGGTTAAAACCATTTTTCGTTCTCCTTTGTTTTAATTGATTCTTAGGCGCGGACCGGCTCCGCTTTCAAGGTTATTTTGCGCTTTTCGGGCGTTTTCATTCATAAAATGGAAAATACGGAGAAAATTTCTTCATTTTCGCAAAAAAACCATATAGATTTGTAAAATAGACCTCTTGTTTGTTAGTTTTGCACAAACAAGTTTGGCTAAAAAGTCAATATACTTTTCTTCCATTAATAATGTATAATATAATATATTAATGTAATTTTTTATCGAAAGTGAGTCGTTTATGCTGATTTCGGCAGATTGTTACTACGATTTATATCTTAAGGGCAGAAGCGCAGAGGAGGTAAGGGCAGAGATTAGTTCGATGCGTGAGCAAATCGAAGCTCTCAAGAGAAAGGTGGAGTCGCCTTACTACGATATGGAAGAGCACATGTATCCCTCCGAGCGTGAAGTGCTTGCTGCCTGCCGCACGTATCTTAAGGAGGCGAGAGCAACTCTTGCTGAGCTAGGTGAGGATGCAACCTCCGAGTCGGACGTAAAAAACGCTGAATTTAACCGCCGCCTTGAATTTCTTTGCGGAATTTCACTTGAGCTTCTCGGAGGCGCAAGGCGTTACCGTGCGCACCTGGTTGACAAGGCGTTTTCTGTTGAATGCGAGGAAGCCGGGGTCCGTTTCTCTTCATCGGTACCGTCTGAGAAGATAATAGGCGGTGTCATTGCCCTTGATGCAGCGGAATGGAGAAGGCATTATTTGCCTTCGGATTACGGCTGCGTTGAGCCGTTCCCGAAGCCTTGGGAGCTAAGACTTGATTTTTCCGACGGTGAGTCTGTGCATTTTTCCGGTATAAGCATATACCCATACAATATCGGAGAGCTTTTGAATCTGCTTTCGGCAACCCCTATTTGAGTCCTGTGTAATACGAATTTGCTTTTTGAGATTGACAGCTCCGTGCTGTATACGTGGACGGATTTTTGCTGTCATAATTTTTGCAAATTCCATGGACGGCGAGCCTTGGAATTTGTTTTTTAGGTTTTTTTGCTTGTAAAAAAACGCATGGGGGTTGACAAGCCCATGCAAATACGCTATAATTAATAAGTTATCAACGCGCGCGCGTCCTGCGTGTACACAATAAATTAAGCGGCATATGTCGCTGAGGTGTTTATGAAATTTACGATGACCAGAAAAATAAAAACGGCAGCGGTGGTTTCGGCGTTTTGCTCAGCATTCGTTGTGGCGTGCCTCGGAGCCTCGCTTATGGCGTACGGAACGCTCATGGACTTTTTCAGAATCTGCACGCTTCCCATTGCCTTCGGCTTGGCTACGGTTATGGTGACGCTTTATTCCACGAAGCTCTACGCTTCCTCATACCGTGCGGCAGGACTTTTTGAAATGGTGAAAATTTCGATGGTTACGGCATTCGCCTTCCTTGCAACTCTCGTTGCCAAGCTTGCGGTAAAGGAGCTGACGTTCCTCTGGTGCTGCTCCTGTTTCCTCATATTCTTCCTGCTTGCAACCCTTATGGTAGCGTCCTTCAGAGTTGTGACGGTTGCCAAAAACCATATAACCAGAGCCGTTGCATGTGACAGAAAGCGGGTTCTCATTGTAGGAGCAGGCAATGCGGGCGGTTTGATTATCAAGGAAATTCAGGCCACGGACAAGCTTAATTATTCGGCTGTCGGCATCGTTGACGATAATCCGCAAAAGCACGGACTCTTCGTATCCGGTGTAAAGGTTTTGGGACCCTGCGAGAATATTAAGCAGTATGCCGAGCAAACCCGCGCGGACCTCATAATAATTGCAATTCCATCGGCAAGCGCCACCTCGATAAAGAGAATAAGCCAATACTGCATAGGAACGGACTGTGAGGTCAAAATTCTTCCCGGCTTATATCAGCTCATTGACGGCGTGGTTTCGGTTTCAAGACTTAAGGACGTAGACGTCGTTGACCTTCTCGGCAGAGAGCCGGTCAAGGTGAATCTCGACGAGGTAATGGGGTACATAGAAAATAAAACGGTGCTTGTAACCGGAGGCGGAGGCTCAATAGGAAGCGAGCTTTGCCGTCAGATAGCATCGCACAACCCGGAGCATCTCATAATTCTCGATATATACGAAAACAACGCTTACGATATCGAGCAGGAGCTTATAAGAAACATTCCCGGGCTCAGACTTACTACACTCATAGCGTCGATAAGGGATTTCGTAAAAATGGACGCTGTGTTTGCCAAATACCGCCCGAATATAGTATTCCACGCGGCAGCGCATAAGCACGTGCCTCTTATGGAAACCAGCCCCAACGAAGCCGTTAAGAATAATATATTCGGCACCTACAATATCGTCAGATGTGCGGATAAATACGGTGTTGAGAAATTCGTTCAGATATCCACCGATAAGGCGGTTAATCCGACAAACATAATGGGCGCGACCAAGAGAGTTTGCGAAATGATAATCCAAGCTTTCGCGCGCCGCTCAAAGACGAGATTTGTAGCGGTAAGATTCGGCAACGTGCTCGGCTCCAACGGCTCGGTAATTCCGCTCTTCAAGCGCCAGATAGCCGAGGGCGGCCCGGTAACCGTCACCCATAAGGATATAATCCGCTACTTCATGACAATACCCGAGGCAGTCAGCCTGGTTCTTCAGGCAGGTGCCTACGCCAAGGGAGGCGAGATTTTCGTTCTCGATATGGGAGAGCAGGTCAGAATATACGACCTAGCAGAAAATCTTATTCGCCTTATGGGCTATGAGCCGCACCGCGATATTGAAATCAAGGTGACAGGCTTGCGTCCCGGTGAGAAGCTTTACGAGGAGCGCCTTATGGCAGAGGAGGGGCTCACCAAAACGGCTAACGACCGTATCAGCATCGGCAAGCCGATAGAGTTCGACGATGAAAAGCTCTTCGCAACTCTTGAGGCTCTTCGCGAGTACGCTCATGCTGAAAGTGAAGAGATGAAAGACTACGTCAAGGAGCTCGTCCCTACGTACGTAATCGACCGTCGCGCAGGATGCGCGGTCTGTGCCAAGCCTTGTGCAGAGTGTGCCGATGAAAAATCCACCTGCACCGTCTGAAACGGAAAATAAGAAATTCAAAGAGGTTGAAAATGAACGTTAAGCCCTTCGAGAAAAAAGTCTGGCTCGCCTCACCTACCATGCACGGAGAGGAAATCAAATACGTTAACGAGGCGTATGAAACCAACTGGATGTCCACGGTAGGAGAAAACATAAACGAGGTTGAAAAAATAGCCGCAGAAAGTGCAGGTATGCAATACGGCGTTGCGCTTTCATGCTGTACGGCAGCACTTCACCTTGCCGTGAAACACGCGGGAGAGAGGCTGTACGGAAAGCCGCAAATCAGCCACGGTGCCCTTGAGGGCAAGCGCGTATTCTGCAGCGATATGACCTTTGCCGCAACGCTTAATCCCGTAGTCTACGAGGGCGGCATTCCGGTGTTTATAGATACCGAGGCTAATTCTTGGAATATGGACCCCGCAGCGCTTGAGAAGGCGTTTGAAATGTATCCCGACGTAAAGCTCGTCGTTTCCGCGGAGCTTTACGGCTTCCCGGGAAGAATTGATTTGATAAAGGAAATCTGCGAGCGTCACGGCGCGCTTCTCATCGAGGATGCCGCTGAGGCTATGGGCGCCACCGTTGGCGGTAAGCCCTGCGGCTCGTTCGGCGACTATTCCGCAGTCAGCTATAACGGAAATAAAATAATAACCGGTTCGGCAGGCGGATGCCTTCTGACAAACGATATCGAAACCGCAAACAAGGCTCGTAAATGGTCTACTCAGGCAAGAGAAAACGCCGCTTGGTACCAGCACGAAGAGGTTGGCTACAACTACCGTATGAGCAACGTCGTCGCAGGCGTCGTCCGCGGTCAGTATCCTCACCTTGCAGAGCATATCGAGCAGAAAAAAGCGATTTACGAGAGATATCGCGACGGCTTTGCCGACCTTCCCGTAAAAATGAACCCGATTGCCCCGGATACCGAGCCTAACTATTGGCTTTCCTGCCTTATCATAGACGGGGCGGCTATGGGCAAGCAGGTCAGAGACGATTCCCGTGCACTTTACGTAAAGGAAGAGGGAAAAACCACTCCCACCGAAATTCTTGAGGCAATTGCAAAAATCAACGCTGAGGGCAGACCTATCTGGAAGCCTATGCATATGCAGCCGATGTACCGCATGCACGAGTTCGTAACCCGAGAGGGAAGCGGACGCTGCAGAACGAATGCTTACATAGCCGGCAGCTGCACCGATATCGGTGCGGATATCTTCGAGCGTGGACTTTGCCTGCCCAGCGACAATAAAATGACCGCAGAGCAGCAGGACGCAATCATAAGCGTAGTCAGAGCCTGCTTCGGAAAATAAATTTCGCTGCCCCATTGATAATAGCGGTAAGTGCCGCAAACGCAGAATGCCTCGGCTCCAAAGCGTTTTCGGTCCTTTTACCGTTACGAAATAAAACATTTTGAGAGGTTGTTATGTACGCTAAGTTTTTCAAGCGCCTGTTTGATTTTCTCCTGTCATTTATCGCAATATCGGTTCTTTCTCCGATACTGCTCATTCTCACCGTTGCCGGTGCTATTGCAATGGGCGGAAATCCCTTCTTCACCCAGCTTCGACCCGGTAAGCGCGGCAAGGACGGTAAAGAGAAAATCTTTAAGCTTATAAAGTTCAGAACCATGTCCAATAAAAAGGACGAAAACGGCAATTTTCTTCCCGATGACGTAAGACTCAATAAATACGGCAGAATCCTGCGCAGCACCTCGCTCGACGAGCTGCCGGAGCTCTTTAATATCCTGCTCGGCCATATGTCAATCGTCGGACCGAGACCTCAACTTGTCAGAGATATGGTATTTATGACGGAAGAACAAAGAATGAGGCACAGCGTACGCCCCGGACTTACCGGACTCGCTCAGGTAAACGGAAGAAACAACATTGCTTGGGAAGAAAAATTCAAATGGGATTTGGTTTACATAAACGACGGTGTTACTTTATGGAACGACATAAAGATTATTTTTGCTACCGTGGGAAAGGTTTTTGCGCGTAGCGATACCGTTCGCGAGGGTACGGTATCCGACATAGATTTTGGCGATTATCTCCTCGAACGCGGAGATATAGAAAAAAGCGAGTATGACAGAAAGCAGTCCGAAGCAAAGGAGCTTATGAGGATTTAATTATGGAGAAATACAGCGTACTGATGTCGGTGTATAAGAACGAGAAGGCGGAATATTTCAGAGTTGCTATGGACAGTATGATTAATCAGACTGTCCGCCCCGATGAAATCGTACTGGTGGAGGACGGACCTCTGACAAACGAGCTTTACTCGGTGATAGATGAATATAAAATGAAATTTCCGGAGTTTTTCAATATCGTCATCAACGAGCAGAATCTCGGCCTCGGGCGAGCTCTTAACAGAGGTCTTGCCGTATGCAAAAACGAGCTTGTTGCCCGCATGGATACCGACGATATATCGCTTCCCGACAGATGCGAGCGGCAACTGCATGAATTTGAAAGGAATCTTGAACTTGATATAGTTGGAGGGGATATATCTGAATTTACGGATGACCCATCGCAAATCGTTGCGTACAGAAGAGTTCCCGAGAGTAACGAAGAAATAAGAGAATACATAAAAACCAGATGCCCCCTTAATCACGTAACGGTAATGTTCAAAAAAACATCTGTTCAACGTGCCGGCGGATATCTTGATTGCTTCTGGAATGAAGATTACTATCTGTGGATACGTATGTATTTAGACGGTGCGGTTTTCATGAATACAGGGACAGTTGCGGTAAATGTCAGAGTCGGAAGGGATATGTATAACCGTAGAGGCGGTAAAAAGTATTTCGAGAGCGAAAAGTGTCTGCAGCAGTATATGCTGGAAAATGAAATCATTACAAAGTCGCTGTACAGAAAAAACGTAATGAAACGTTGGATAGTTCAAAGGCTTCTTCCCAATTCTTTACGAGGCTGGGTATTCAGAACGTTTGCCAGAAAGGACAAGTAAAATGCCATTTATATCGGTCGTCATTCCTTGCTATAACAGTGCGGAGTATATCAAAAAATGCTTAGACTCGCTTGATACTCAGGATTTCAAGGATTTTGACGTTATATTGGTTAACGATTGCTCCACGGACGATACGGAGAGCGTTATAAAGAACTATAAGGAATCCCATTCGCTCGATCTTATATATCATTTGAATGAGACTAATCTTGGACCGGGCGGATCGCGTAACCTGGCAATAAGCAAATCCGAATCCGAGTACATAGCCTTTTGCGATAGTGACGATTGGTATGAGCATGACTACTTAAGTCTTATGGCGGCTGAAGCTAAAAGCAAAGATTGCGATATTGTTTTTTGTAATGCTCAAAAGGTATTAAGTAACGGGAAAACGATTCCAATGAGTATGATAAGAGGAACAACCGAGAATAGTGTAGCGTATGCGTTGTCACTCGGTGCGGATTCGTTGTGTACCTTGATGGTAAAACGTAAAATCATAGATCAGACTCCTCAGCCCAATTTAAAAAACGGTGAGGATATGGCCGTAATTCCGCTTATGATAATGAAATCCCATAGCTTCGGATACGTTGACAAATACGTTTACAATTATTTTTGCAGAAGTGGTTCGCTGTCGTTGGCCGCTAATGAAAAGGTTGTCAATTCGCTTCAGCGTTCTTTCAATTATATATGCGAAAATCAGGTTCCCGGATACGAAGAAGAGATTGAATTTATAGGGGTAAAGAACGTGGTATACGGTGCGCTCCTTACGCATTTTAAATATACTTACGGGAGAAGGACAGCAAAAGAGATATTGAGAACGTTTGAAAATACATATCCCAATTGGCATAAGAATGTCAAAATTAAAAGTCTTCCTTCTTACAAAAGATTATTTTTGTTCTGTGCAAAGCGCAGATGGATTTTTGCAATGTACCTAATGGCAAAATTGCATGCATTATTAATTCATTAAACGGAGGTTTTGTATGTGCGCAGATAATAGAATTTCGGTCAGCATAGTTGTTCCTGTTTACAATATGGGCGAAAAGGTGGAGACCTGTGTCAGCTCACTTATGAAGCAAACGTACCGCAATATAGAAATAGTGTTGGTCGACGATGGCTCTATTGATGATAGCCCTCTGCGTTGCGATGAGCTGGCGAAGGCTGATTCCAGAATCAAAGTAATACATACCGCAAACCAAGGCTCAGGTCCCGCGAGAAATTGCGGAATAAAAAACTCAACCGGTGACTATTTGTATTTTCCTGACGCCGACGACTTTATAGAACCTAACGCCATACAGACTATGGTTGACTACATTCTTTCTACAAACGCCGATATTATCTTATGCGGCTATAAGGATGTTGATGAAAAGGGGCGTGTGTTATTCGAGAAAAAATACACTTATGCGATTGTTTCCGGTGAAGAAATAAGAAACAATTATGCATACTACAAAATTAAAGCCCCCGAGTTTGGACTCAGAGGCGCTCCTTGGAACAAATTGTTCAAGCGTTTTATCGTTGAGCGGTATAATATTGAATATCCACCGCTCAGACGTCATCAGGATGAGGCTTTTATCGCAAGGTATTTTGATCACTGCGAATCAGCTGTGTTCATAGAACCTGTTTTGTATACCTACTACACAAACGACCAGAAAGCCGAGTGGAAGAAATATCCTGTAGACTATATCGATGCCGTCAACGGTCTTTATCGGGAAAGAAAAAACAATGTTTTGCTTTGGAATCCTCAGGATTTTGATACAAAAGATATGGTTGCTAACGAATACATATGCAATTTCATTAAGGCGCTCGAGCTATCTTTTTGTCCTAAATTCAAATTTAAAAGGAAAGAGCGTGTAGCATGGATTAAACGGAATATTTCCGAGGGAGAGATTATGTCGGTTGAGCCGGGGGCTAACCTCGGCAGATATCAGAGAACTATACTGAAGCTTATAAAAGGTGAAAAATACAAGACGTTGTATGCCGCATTGAAATTCAAGGTTGTTGTTGCAGGTAAGATACTTAGAAAGAGATGACGAAAAAGATAAGATAACATATAGACGGAGGGAGACTTTTTATGCTTGACAAACTTAAGAAAAAAATGCCCGGTTTATACGAAAAATACCAACATTTGAAAAGACTTAGCGGTATAAGGAGAATAAAAAGGATAAAAAAGCTGCCTTTGGAAAAGCAGCTTAAAATGCTGGAAGATACCTACTGCGAAAAAATAGGTCATAGACTTGACTGGGATAATTTACATACCTATACCGAAAAAATGCAATGGGAAAAAATTTATAATAAAGACCCGCGAAAAGTTATCCTTGCCGATAAATACGCCGTTCGTGATTGGGTTAGCAGCAAAATCGGAGAAGAGTATTTGATTCCTTGCCTTGGTGTCTGGGAAAAATTCGACGATATTGATTTTGATACGTTGCCGAATAGGTTCGTCTTGAAAACTAATCACGGTACGGCTACCAACGTAATAGTTAAAGACAAGTCAAAATTAAACGTAAAAGTTGCAAGAATGAAATTTAACGATTGGCTTAGGACTGATTACGGATATCTCAACGGGTTTGAGCTTCATTATTCGCAAATTTCTCCGCGTATCATTGCAGAGGCATATATGGAGACCGAATCCGGAGAACTTCAGGACTACAAGTTCTTGTGCTTTGACGGCGTTCCGCATTTTTGTTGGGTAGACCTTGGAAGATACTCAAATCATACGCGTACCGTATTCGATATGGAGTGGAAGCTTCAAGAATGGACGCAGGCGGACTATGGCATATCAAAGGAACCGATTCCCAAGCCGCAAAACTTTGATAAGATGATTGAAATAGCTAAAGTTCTGTCCGAAGGATTCGCACAGGTAAGAGTTGACTTGTATAACGTTAACGGAAATATTTATTTTGGAGAAATGACGTTTTCCAACGGCAGAGGCTTTGATAGAATCGTTCCGGAAAAGTACGATAGAATTATCGGAGACCTGTGGAATTTGAAAACCGATAGAAAAGGGTAAAGAGGTAATAGTTTACTGTGAAAAAATATGTTCTTATCTCAAAAGATGCTATGTGCTGCGATTATCTTCCGTTGTATAGCACGAGAAAGTGCCGTAGCGAGACTCCAAATATAGATGAGCTTGCAGCAAAGGGTACTTTGTTTGAAAATTATTACACGGCGGCACCCTCGACGGTAATGTCATTTTTCAGTATGTGTACCGGTGTTTTTGCTCATCAAACCGATTACCAGATGTATGAGAAAAAACGCTATCCCGTCGGAGGCGAAACGCTCTTCACAAAGCTAAAAGCGCTAGGCTATGAAGAGTGTCATTTGATTTGGGACCCGGATTGGAATATAGTTTTGGATTACTTTGATTTTTTCAGAGATGACGTTAAAATATATAGCTTTGAAGGGTTCAGAGAGCGTGTTGGGGTTCATAAAAAGACCAACGGTGAATTGTTCTACGACGCCGATAAGGAAGCCGCGATTTTCGAAAAAACCGAAAAGCTAATAAGCGACTTAATTGCATCTGAAAAAAGTACGTTTATATGGATACATTTCCCTCACGTTATCAGCGGACATGCTTGTTACGGCGCGGATATCAGCCTGTTCGACCGTTATGTCGGAATGATCAGAAAGTACGTTGACGACGATTGTATTGCAATTACTGCGGATCACGGTAATATGAACGGGTCCAAAGGAAAACTGGCGTACGGTCATGACGTTTACAATAAAGCCATCAGAATACCGCTGATCACTCCCAGGATCGATAATCTTGCCGTTTGTAAAAGCAATATAAGCTCAGTGGATTTGTTTGATATCCTGTTTGCAAAGAAAATTCCCGAGCGAGAATTCGTTTATTCGGATTCGGCATACAGAGCCCAAAAGAACAGAAAACTCGCGATTATGTACGGAAAATATAAGTATATCTACAACAAGAAAACTAAGACGGAAGAGTTATACGATTTGGAATATGATCCGGACGAGGATTTTTCCATAATGTACGACAATCTTTTTGACGTAGACAGAAAGATTACGTTGCCTATAAGAGAGCAGTACTATTATCCCGATTGGGCAGAGCTTCCTGCTATTAGAGAAAAATTGAGTGAACACCGTAAGCAGATATGGAGAAACGGCTCTTTACCCGTCGTAATAAAAAGCGGGTTGAAGGATTTCGTAAGACCGGCTTACAGAAAATTGATGAGGCTATTAAAAAAATAGGTCGAGTGTCCGTGATATGTTTCGCGGATAGAGGTTAGGTATGATTAGTAAAAACACCGCATATACAAAAAAAAGCAATTATAAATTCGACATTGAAAAAATGATGCCGTTTTTGTGTGTAATGTCTGCGTTTAAAACGTTTACCAGTTATTATAGATTTATAGCTCCTTCGCTTAATTCGTTTTGGACACTCTTATACAACGCAATAACGCTCTTTCTTTTAGTGGCGTATGTCCCGCTGTTCTTTATGCTTTTGGCAAACGGCAGATACAAAAACAGAAATCTTTTTCCTGCTATAATAATCCCGCTTACGGTATGCTTTAACATATTATTGGCGGGTATTGAAGCAGGTGGGATTTTGGATGTTTTGTCACGTTCGTACAGAATTCCGAATGCGGTAGATACCAACGATGAATTCGGATATTATTTCTCTCAGATAAACGTTTGGTTTGGAAATATGTCCTTAATCGCCATATTAGCAACCTGCATAAAGAAAAAGAGGACTATTGTAAAATGTATAACCGGTTGCATGGCGGTAATGGTAATTCCGATATTGATCATAATGATAACTCATCCCTCTGCAATAGGTGTAAGGCAAAGCAATTTCGAGGAGCAAGCAATAACGTTTGGCGGAGGACTTTGGAATATTGGAGTTATCGGTTTTGGAAGTTTATCATGGCTGGGACTTGCAATGCTTGATAATTCAACGAAGAATGAAAAAAGATTTATAATCTTCTCGGTTGCGCTCTTTGCTTTCGTAGGAGTTGCAGGTATATCGCGAACGATTGTACTGATGGCAATTTTCTCATTCGTGTATTATTTCTTGGCAAGCAAGAAAAGTGTAAATTTTGTAATAAAAACCCTTATGGTGATATTTCTTCTGATAATTGTGATAGTTATCGAAGGCGATTTGATAAATACTCTTATAGAGCGTTTTACGGGAGAAGATTCCGGTGCAAATAACGTAAGATTCGAGCTTTGGCGTGTGTATCTGTCTCATATCAAGGAATATTGGCTTTTCGGTACGCCCCTTGGTAATGTATATTGCTATTATTTGGAAACAGATTTGCTCGGTGAGCACTATCTGCCTCATAGCGCGATAATCAACTTCTGGGTAAGATTTGGTGTTTTTGCAACTCTTGCGTATCTTGCTTTGGTGAAAAATTCATTCTTCAGAAAAAATAAAGGAAACAATCGCTCGGTATATATAAAGGCGGGTGGAATAGCATATATAACTCTGGCTTTCATAAATCAAACAGGTTACGCCGAAACGATTTTCTACGTTATGTTCGGATTGTTATTGGCGTACGACAAAATAATTAGAGCGGAGCAGGCTGATGAAAATAGGGATAATCACTAAAATAGGTAAAAATTTTGGTGCGGTTTTACAGGCGTACGCTTTGAAGAAAAAATTATGCGATATGGGTCACGAGGCGCACGTTATTAGGTTTACGCCGAAGATATCAGTGAAATCTTATAAGGTGTGCAGATTCCCTTGGCGATTCAGGGGCGCTGTCAGTAACGTAAAATCCTTGTTGCACTTTAAAGCGCATAAACTTAGCTCGAAAAGATTCCTTGAGTTTCGTGAAAAAAATTATGATTTTATAGGTGAATATTTTTGCGACGAGCAAATAGAATCAAACTCTCCGGATTGTGACGTCTATATAACAGGAAGTGACCAGGTGTGGAATCCGAAAATTTCGTTTGACCGTACCTTTTACTGTATGTTCGCTAATGGCAAGCAAAATGTCAGAACAGCGTCGTACGCGGCAAGCATAGGCTTGAGAAAAATTCCGGAAGTGTACAAAAACGATTTTAAAGCACGCGTAGAAAAAATAGATTTTGTCAGCGTAAGGGAAAGCAGAGCTTGCGAAATACTCAATGAAATGGGAATCGATTCCCGCATAGCTCCTGACCCCACTCTGCTCTTGACTAAAGAAGAGTGGGATTGTGTCGCAAAAGAAACCGTAAAATCACCGTACATACTTTGCTATTTTGTTGCTCTTCCGGACGGTGTTGAGCAAATAGTAAAGAGCGTAAAAGAAAAGCTTGGGTTGACGGTCGTCAATCTTATGTATTCGGAAGAAAGCTCAAAGATAGGAGACGTAAAAATCAGAGATGCAGGACCCGAAGAATTTTTGGGTCTTTTCAAAAATGCTTCATTTGTAATAACATCTTCTTTCCACGGAACCGTCTTTTCAATAATTAATACCAAACCTTTTATGACGGCAGTGTATTCCCAAACAGGAAGCAGAGTTTGGGAGCTGCTCTCAACTATGGGCTTGGAAAATAGAATCTTTGACTCTTCCTGCGAAGACGTAACGCCGTTTGTAGAAGGAAATATAGATTTTAACGAACTTAACAACCGTCTGATTATGCTCAGAGAGTACGGCGGTAAAATACTAGAGGATATCGCAGGAGAAAAGTAATGTCCGAAAATTGTTCGCGCACAAAAAGATTTTTATATAGCACTGTAGCAACCGCTTTTTATCAGATAGCACTGTTCATTTCAGGACTTATAATTCCAAAGGTCATGCTGACTTATTATTCGTCCGAGGTAAACGGTCTTGTAACGTCTATAACCCAGTTTATAACCTATTTCAACTTGGTAGAGGCAGGTCTTGCCGGTGCTACGATATACGCACTGTATAAGCCGCTAGCACAGAAAAATGACGAGGAAATAAGCTCCGTTGTCGTAGCATCTAAGAATTTCTATCTAAAGGCCGGAAGAATATTTTTGCTTCTCATTTCCGGAATGGCAATTCTTTATCCCATATTTGTTAAGTCTGATTCTCTTTCATATCTTGAAATTGCTATTTTAGTTCTTGTCTTGGGAATGAATAGCGTTCTTGAGTTTTTCACCTTGGCAAAATACAGAACGATACTGTCGGCAGACCAAAAAACCTACATAATTTCGTTCGCCTCAATAGTTCAGGTTATCTTAAATACGGCAATAATCTTTGCTTTCGCACTTTTTGGCTTAAATATCGTACTTTTGAGAGCAATTGCACTTGTATCGGTATTTGCAAGAACCATAATATTGACTGTGTACGTAAGAAAAAAGTATCCTAACGTCAATTACAAAGCAGAACCTAAAAATGATGCTCTTGACAAAAGATGGGATGCCATATATATGCAGGTGCTGGGAGCGATTCATACGGGAGCACCGGTAATTATTCTGACTTTTGTGGTTAAGGATTTGCTCTTAGTCAGCGTATTCAGTGTATACAATATGATAATAACCGGATTGCACGGAATAATGAGTATATTCTCAAGCGGATTATCAGCAGGCTTTGGTGACGTCATAACAAGAGGAGAGCGCTCGACGTTGCATAAGACGTATCAACAGTTCGAATGCGGTTATTTAGCGCTTATGACGCTGGTATATTCAATAGCATACGTGATGATAATGCCGTTTATTAAGGTATATACGGCAGGTGTTACCGACGTTGAGTATTACGTTCCGCTTATCGGTGCATTAATCGTTATAAACGGATTCCTTTACAATTTGAAATCCCCGCAGGCGATGCTTCTAATTGCAGCTGGACTTTACAAGGAATCGAGATGGCAGACTACTATTCAGGGCGCGTTAATGGTAGTTCTGGGATGCATTTTGGGTTATTTCTGGGGAATAGTCGGTATTCTTATAGCTTGTATCGTTTCAAATCTTTACAGAGATATCGATTTACTCTTCTTTATTCCCAAAAGAGTGACGCATCTTTCAATTGCAAATACGCTTAAACGCTGGTTTGGAATGTCCTTGTGCTTTTTGATTACAGTGGTAATAGGAATGTTGTTGCCGATTGACGTGAGTGGGTATGCAATGTGGTTCGTATGGGCCGTTGCCGTTGCGGCAATAGGCGCTGTTGTTATTATTGCATATGTTTTGATATTTGATAGGACTGCAATTAGCGGACTTTTAAACAGACTTAAAACGGTGGTAAAAAAATGTTGAGTTATCGTGTGTATAACGACAAAAGCGAATGTTCGGGTTGTATGGGATGTTCGTTTGTTTGTCCCAATGGAGCCATTAGCTACGCAGAAGACGGGGAAGGTTTTTTCTATCCTGAGATTAACGCAGATTTATGTATCGGCTGCGGAAAATGTGCAAGAATGTGTGCATTTCAGAGCGGAGTAGAGAAGAACACGCAACTTTCGCATTTTGCTATAAAGCACAAGGATACAAAAATCAGGAAAAACAGCCGTTCAGGCGGGGCATTTGTGGCAATCAGTGATTTTATATTGGATTGCGGCGGTGTAGTATACGGTGCCGTTCAAAAAACACCTGATAGCGTTGTGCATACAAGAGCAACCACTAAGGAAGGCAGAAATTTAATGTGTGGCTCGAAATACGTGCAAAGCGATATGAGCGGTGTGTACGAACTGATAAGAGAGGATTTGAATTCGGGTCTTGCGGTTCTTTTCTGCGGTACGCCCTGCCAGGCGGCGCAGATAAGGAAGGCTTTTTCGGAGAAAAATTTTGATAAACTGTATATCTGTGACTTTTTGTGTCACGGCGTTCCGAGCCGTAAGGTATGGAAAGATAATCTTGATTTCTGGAAACGGAAATTCAAAAGCGAAATAATATCCGCTGATTTCAGAGATAAGGACAGGTTCGCGTGGGAGACTCATTACGAAGCCTATCGAATCGGCAAAAGGACCGTCTGGAGCCGTCGTTATACTAATATGTTTTGCTCAAATTATACACTCAGACCGAGCTGCTATTCTTGTAAATATACCACCTCTGACAGAGTATCGGATTTCACACTTGCTGATTACTGGGGCATAGATAGCGCGGTACCGGGATTTAATGACCACAAAGGTGTGTCGCTTTTGATTATAAACAGCGAAAAGGCCAGTGAACTTTTTGAAAAAATAAAAGATTCCGTAGAAGCTGTTGATACAACCTCACAAATCCTGCTTCATTATAACCTTAGCCGTTCTTCAAGAGCACCGCAAGACAGAGAGGCGTTCTGGAATGACTATTCAAAGCTGGGGTTTGAGTATGTATCTGCTAAATACGGAGGGTATTCGTTACTTAGGAGAATTAAGAATAAGATTATCAATAAGGTAGATTAAAATCATGAAACGTGTTATTACTTACGGAACCTACGACCTTCTTCATTACGGTCATATCAATCTTCTTAAGAGAGCAAAGGAGCTTGGCGATTACCTTATCGTCGTTCTTTCAACTGATGAATTTAACTGGGAGCAGAA
>JAZNDN010000087.1:0-5248 GCA_045588085.1 Eubacteriales bacterium | reverse complement strand
ACGACAAATATAATTTCAAACATAGATTGAAATACAATGATATCCGTACGGATTTCGGCAAAATCGGTTATTTAAGGAGTAAATCAAATGAGCGGCAATCCCGATTTTAAATTGATTGCAGAAAAAATCAACGAGGAAAACAAGCTTAATAACGGCTTCATTCCGTCAAGGAAAGAGGTAATATCGATTATTAAGGATATACAGAGCCTGATGTTCCCGTCCTATTTTGTTGTTGACGGAAATGAGGGTGTTGGGGCGGAGTATCTGCTTTTTAAGCTGTACGTGCGTATAGCGTATCAGATAAAGCTTGCAATCGGAATTTCAAAGCTTGATAATTTAGGTGATGCCGATGAGCTTGCGGCTCAGATAATCGAGGCTTTGCCCACGGTTGCACAGATGCTTATGAAGGACGTTGAGGCTATATATGAGGGAGACCCTGCGGCAACGACGCGGGAAGAGGTTGTTCTCGCATATCCCGGCTTTTATGCAATCAGCATATACAGAATAGCGCATGAGTTTTATAAGAGAAACGTACCGCTTATTCCGCGTCTTATGACGGAATATGCACACGAGCGAACCGGTATAGATATCCACGCCGGCGCGACCATCGGTGAGTATTTCTTCATAGACCACGGAACAGGTATAGTAATCGGAGAAACAACTACTATCGGTGACAGAGTTAAGATATATCAGGGTGTTACTCTCGGTGCAAGAAGCTTTGAGCTTGACGAAAACGGAAATCCCGTAAAGGGAATAAAGCGTCACCCGGATATAGGAAACAACGTAATTATTTATGCTAACGCTACAATACTCGGCGGAAATACGAAAATAGGCGACGGTGCCGTAATAGGCGGAAACGTATGGCTTACGCATTCGGTTGAGCCGGGCAAGAAAATCTACTACAATAATTGATAAGCAGAGGATTTGAGCTGTGATAATAGATAAAAATTACTATCCGGGTTGGGTTCGTAAGGCGATAACCTTTTCAAACGACGACGGCAATCTTGCCATGGATGCCAAATTTATTGAGATTCTGAAGCCGTACGGCATACTGGGAACCTTTAATCTTTGTGATATGAAAGATGGGAAGGATGCCGATTTTTATCGCGATTTTTACCGCGGATACGGTATCTCAAACCATTGCAGTCTTCATCCTTTGGCAATGAGTGACAAGGTTGAATACAAGTTTTGTGACGAGCCATTCGAGCAGGAGAGTGCAAAGACGGGATACGTATATCAGCATCCCACGATGGACGGCTTCTTTATGATGGAAAAGGAGGGCGGCGTCTGGAGAAGGGCGGCGTCAACCGAGAAATATATTGAGCTTGTTGCGCAGGCTCAGGACGTACTTGAGGAAATATTCGGCAAAGAAAGCGTTCCGTCGTACGTATGGCCTTTCTATGAGCAGAATAACGATACTGTAAAGGAATATCTCAGAAATAATTTCCGCGCTGTCAGAAAAACCGGGACGCGCGGTGCAAACGGAGGCTTCCCGCTTCCTGAGGACAGGTATGCCTGGACGTATAATGCAGTGCATACCAATCTTCTTGAGATAGCAGAGCTTTATGAGGCGAAGGAGGACGACGGAAATCTTAAATTCTTCTGCTTCGGTCTTCACTCCGTAGATTATGAGCATGGCGCAAAATGGGAAGACCTTGCCGAGTTTGCAAGAAAATACGGCAATCGTCCCGAGGACTTCTATTACGCTGACGTGGATACGATTTTCGACTATGAGGATGCAATAAATTCGCTTGTCGTTAACGAAAACAGCATAGAAAATCCCACGGACATAACCCTTTACGTAAAGGTAGACGGAAAGAGAGTGACCGTTCCCGCAAGGTCTGCAATCAGCGTCTGATATTTGACCGTCGAATGCGAAAAAAACTGAAAAAACAGTCCGCACAAAAGCGAGATACTCTTAACCGAGCATTTGCGCTGCTGCGCGGACTGTTTTTGTTACGAAAGCAACGGGAATGCTGTACGCATTCCCGTCGTTTTTTGTATTGTATTTAGTCTTTGATTTCTCCTGCGTCAGGAAAACGTCCGGTGAGCTTAAATCCGTCCAGCTCGCCCTTGCACATTGCTTTGAAAATGCGGTGGCGCAGTCCTTTGTTATCACGCTCAAGTGTTTGCAGAAGCCTTTTAGTATTTTCTCTTTCGGTGTTTCTGTCCTCGGGACATGGGTTTTTCGCTATGGGAAGAGCTCTTTTTCTTGCAAAATATGTCACGTCCTTTTCTTCTGCATATATAAGAGGTCGTATGAGCTTGATTTTTCTGTTGGAAAGGTAGGTAACGGGCGAGAAGCAGCCGAGTCTGCCTTCAAAAAAGAGATTCATAATAAAGGTTTCAACGGCATCGTCAAAGTGGTGTCCGAGAGCAACCTTATTACAGCCAAGCTCCTGTGCCGCCGCATGAAGCGAGCCTCTTCTCATTTTTGCACAAAGTGAGCAGGGGTTGGATTCTTTTCTTACGTCGAAGATTATTTTCGCAATATCGGTTTTACATACGGTGAAGCCTACGTCAAGATTCTCGCAAAAGTCGCGAAGCGGTGAAAAATCCGCTCCCTCAAAGCCCATATCAACGGTAATTGCTCGAAGCTCGTATTTTTTAGGATAAAATCTTCGCATTGCGGCAAGGGTTTCAAGCAGAGTAAGAGAGTCCTTTCCGCCGGATACACCAACGGCAATAACGTCGTTTTCTTCAATCATACCATAGTCGTCAACGGCACGTCTGACGAATGATAAAAGTCTTTTCATTTCATTCATAAAAGCAAAAAAATAACCTCACGCATAAAATGGTAAATAAGAACAAAAGGCAGATAACGGTGCTCGTGCAAGAGCAATTTCCGTAAAGCATATCAGAAAAATCCACGAGATGCTGTACGGAGCAATTCTGATCTTCTGCCGGGAGGGGTTTATGGCTATTAAGGTTTTTATTGATCAAGGACATAATCCGCGCGATTTTAATACCGGAGCTGAGGGCAACGGTTTGTTTGAACAGGATATAACCTTCAGAATCGGTGTGATACTCGACAATCTTTTCGCTGCCAATCCGGATTATGAAACGATGCTTTCAAGACCAACGGAACAAACGCTGCTGGGTTTTTCAAATGCATCGTCACTCAGAGCCAGAGTCGATATGGCAAACGAATGGGGAGCAGACCTGTTTCTCTCGCTGCACACAAACGCTTCGGTAATTCCGGAGGCAACCGGCTCGGAATGCTTGATATACGACGACTCGGCAACTGTGGCAATGGCTGTTTCCGAAAGTATACTTACACAGCTTGCGCTTATAACAGGTCTTCGCAACCGTGGAGTTGTCGAGCGGCCCGGGCTCTACGTTCTGAGAAAAACCGAGATGCCCGCAATAGTCGTAGAAATGGGATTTATAAGCAATCCCACCGACGCCGAGCTTCTTGCGTATTCTCCGGGGCTTTTTGCAGAGGGAATATATAGGGGTGTGATAAATTATTATTCGTCGCGCTGAATTATTTAAGATCTAGCCGGCTTAAGGCGAGATATTCCTCGGCAGATGCGGCAGAGGTGCAGTCAAAGGTGTGCGACGCCATGCATTCGGGGCAAAAAACCTGAATGCCACCCGGGGCGTACCTGAGGTCGTATGAGCCGCTGTGGCAGGGGCAATCAATCGTGCCCTCACACTCCATATCCTTAACCAGAAGGCGTATCGTGTCATAAACCGATGCGTCCGGCAAAATCTCGTCCTCGTCGACGTCAATAGGCTGAATGTCCTTAAGGCTTTCGCAACCCATATCGGATATGAGCTTTTCGAGTGCGGCAGAGTTTTCTTCCAGCGCTTTGTCTATTTCTTCCTTCTTTCCCGTGTAGCAAATATCCATTGAAGCGTAAGGACAGTTAAGACGGAATAAGTCCTTATCAAAGAAAATTTCCTGGCTTACTGTGAAATTATGGTTGTCCTTGCAAAATACGCAGGGAACAGATAATCTGAGTCTTTTATCGTTTGTCAGGGTAATATCAAGCGAAGAGCCGCCGCATTCGCATTTGAGTCTGAGCATGCTTGCCGAAAGAGCAAACTCTCCGACAAGTCCCACGGTTGCCGTAGCACATTCGGGGCAGCGGTACGCTATATGAGTGTGTCTTGAAATTTTAGCCATGTTTACGTCCGTATCTTTATTTGAATTTTGAGCAAATGTCTGTTATGGTTCCATTATTGAGGCGCTGAGCCTCTCAATATCACTCTGTGCAAGTCCGAGGAAGCTCTTGGCAACCTCCTTGGCAAAGGGAAGAGCAACGCCCATTCCTCGCGCTGTGATGATATTTCCGTCGGTTACGACCGAGGCACCGCCGACAACCGTTGCACCGCGAAGCTCATTTTCAAACCCGGGATAGCAAACGGCACGCTTGCCGTCAAGCAGTCCGCGTCTGCCGAGCACAAGAGGTGCCGCGCAGATTGCCGCAATTTTTCCTCCGCGCGCAATTACCGCATCAATAAATTTGTCGGTATAAGGCGAAGCGTCAAGGTTGGTGCTTCCCGGCATTCCTCCGGGAAGAATTATGCCGTCGACAGAGGTGACGTCAACCTCATCGGCAAGCAGGTCGCAAAGTACCGTGATGCCATGCGAGCCCATAACGTATTTTCCGCTAATTCCAACGGTTTTTACGTCGGCACCGAGTCTTCTTAAAATATCAAGCGGGCAGAGTGCTTCTATTTCCTCAAAGCCGTCTGCAAGTAAAAGTATAATCATGATACTCCTTTAGTCGTCGGTGAGTCTTGCGAGCTTTTCGCGCCATTCCTGCATAGAAATGAGAACGTCGCGCGCCTTTGCACCGTTTTTCTCTCCGACTATACCCAAATCCTCCATTACGTCGATGTATTGTGCGGCCTTTCCGTAGCCTATGCGCAGCTTTCTTTGTAAGAACGAGGTCGCAACGCTTCCGCTGTTGATAGCAAGCTCAACGGCGTCGAGGAATTTCCTGTCATGCAGATATCCGACCTCGCTGACTCCGCTGTCGGAATCGTCGTCATCACCGTTTTTGCTCTTGTCGCATTTCTGCGCAGCCTTGCGCATATCCTCCATTGCCTGCTCGTCGTAAAGTGCTCCCTTGGTCTGTCTTTTGACGAAATCAACTATTGCACCGGTTTCATTTTCCGAAACGTATGCACCTTGAACTCGCTTGGGATTGGGGCGTCCTCCGGGGGCAAAGAGCATATCTCCGCGACCTATAAGCTTTTCCGCACCGATTTGCTCAAGTATGGTTCTGGAATCTAC
>JAZNDN010000086.1:0-9706 GCA_045588085.1 Eubacteriales bacterium | reverse complement strand
GGCCTCCGACTTAACCTGTCCTTGTAGGTACGGTGTCGGTTGATAAATCCGAGGAGCTCTCTGCAATTCTCAAAAAGCATAAAATCCCCCACAACGTTCTGAACGCAAAGCAGCATCAAAAGGAAGCGTCAATCGTTGCCGCAGCCGGTACTATCGGTGCCGTTACCATTTCGACTAACATGGCAGGACGCGGAACCGATATTATGCTTGGCGGAAACCCCGATTTTCTTGCAAAGGAAAAGCTCAGAGCGGAGGGGTACGACGACGGAACCGTTGCTATGGCATCGGGTACTAACCGAAACGTCACCGACGAGGTTCTTGAAGCTCGCGAAAAATACGCAGCATACGTCGAAGAATTTAAAATTAAGCTTCAGCCGGAGGCTGAAAAGGTACGCTCAGTCGGAGGTCTGTTTATAATCGGAACCGAGCGTCACGAAAGCCGCAGAATTGACAATCAGCTCAGAGGACGAAGCGGAAGGCAGGGAGACCCCGGCGAATCGAGATTTTATCTCTCTTTGGAGGACGACCTGCTCAGGCTCTTCGGCTCTGAAAGACTTATGGGGCTTGCAAGCTTCGGCATAGAAAAAGGAAAGCCTATCGAAGCAAAAATTCTCAATTACTCCATCGAGCGCGCGCAAAAAAGCATAGAGGCAAGAAACTTCTCCTCAAGAAAGCACGTCCTCTCATACGACGACGTTATGAACCGTCAGCGCGTTGCGATATACGGCCAGCGTCGCGAAATTCTGATTCAGGACAACATTCGCGACCGTATTGAAAGCATGATTTCAAGGTCGGTCGGAGAAAAGCTTGATGAAATTTCGGCTGCCGGAGAATCGCTTTACAGCTTCTTCGAATATTACAGAGGCGCCCTTGATGCATATAAGCCCTTGAATTCAAGAGATATTGAGGGAGCCGAGGTGTTGTCCTACAAGGATAAGCTTATAACCGGAGCAATTGAGGTTTATCACTCAAAGGACGCTATTGCTGAGGCAATCGCCGCAGAATATAAGGACGCTATGCGCGAAATTGAAAAGAGCATATTCTTGAAGAGCCTTGATATGCACTGGATGGAGCATCTTGAAGCAATGGACGATCTTAAAAGCTACGTGGGGCTTAACTCATACGCTCAGAGAGACCCTGTCACGATGTTCAGAATAGAAAGTGCTGAAATGTTCGAAAAAATGATGTTCGATATTCGAGAGGAAACCGTACGCCAGCTTCTTGCCGGCAAACCCGAAATCAAGAACACCGAGCGTGTTGAGGTAATAAAGGCAACCGGCTTTGGAGGCGGCAAAAAGCAGACACAGAAGCAAAGACCCTCCATAGCCGCACATAAGGACCTTTCCAGAAATGCAAAATGCCACTGCGGAAGCGGCAAAAAATACAAGGACTGCTGCTGGAGCAAGGACCAATCAGGACAATAAAACATTATGCAAGAGAGCATAATACAAACCGGCTCCCAAGCCTGAATTTTCAGCGCTTTCGGCACTTATCTCTCTTGTAAAGGCGCATTTGGCTGCGAGAGCCAAGCACCAAAATTATCTAAAAATAAAGCTTGAGAGTTCTTCGAAATTTTCGAGATAGATGATTTTTAGCAAGACAAGGTTAAAATTCGAGATAATGAGGATATTATAAGAATTTTTACTGAGCTTTGCGGCAAATCAGCATCTCAAAAAACGGGTTCGGATTATTCTCTGTTGCATAAGAGGACTTAAAAATGGGCTTTGGAACCTTTTTCGTCGGATATTTCTTTCTTGTAAATATCAGCTATTTCGTTTATACCGATATAATCGGAGCTATGCTTATGCTTCTCGGTCTTTATAAGCTGTCGGAATACAGTAAAAGCTTCCTTACGGGAACGTTTTTTGCTGCCGCATTCGCCCTTTTCAGCATGGCAGAAATCGGCTTTGAGATTGCCGGAATCTTTACCGGCGGCATTGGAAACGCAATTACCGATTCTATATTTACCGCGCTCAGATACGCCCTGATATTCGGAATAACCTTCTCGGCCCTCAGCGGCATCAACGAGGTTGCAAGAGACATCGAAGCCTACGAGCTTGCGAAAAAGGCCTCTAAAATCCTTCCCTTTTGTGCCCTCTACGTAGTTTTTGCGGTCTGCGAGGTCTCTGCTGTGAGTGTTCTTCTCGGAGCAGCGCTTCCATACGTTTACCTTGCCCTGCTCACCGCAAACCTGGTTCTGACTACCTTTGTTCTGATTACGGTACACAAGGCATTTACGACAATCTGCCTCCCGAGCGACAATAACCGCAGCGCACCTAAGAAATCAAAATTCGAGTTTGTAAATAAATTCCGCGAGCATGAGGAGCAGAAAAGCCGTGAATATGCGGAATACAAAATGCAAAAGCAAGCGGAAAAGCAAAGCAAGAAAAGTAAGAAAAAATAAAATTCCGGAGAACGAAATGCTTAAAAATAATTCTGTAAGCGAAAAAATATCCGGCAAAGAATTTGGCAAGCCGACATCAGTCGGAGCAATTATTTTTGCCTTGATAACGCTTTTCAACCCTAACGTAAACGTTGTTGATTTTCTTCCCGATTTTATCGGATTTTTCATACTCGCGCGCGTTTTTGAAAAGGCGGCGGACTGCGCGCCTTATTTTGAAGAGGCAAGAGTTGACTTTCTTAAGCTGGGAATGCTCTCGCTTATGAAAATACCGGCAATGTTCATAATAGTTTTCGCACGTTCAAAGAACACCTTTGATAACGACATTATAGTACTCTCCACCCTCATTTTCTCTATCGCGGAAATTCTGCTCACGATAATTGCCATACAGCACCTTTTCACAGCACTGACCTACCTTGGAAACAGGAGCACGGCAGAATCGCTTATTAAGAGTAACGTTTCCACCTCAACGGAAAGAATAAAGTCGCTCACTTACATATTCCTTATCGCCAAAAGCGTTTTCTGCTTCTTACCCGAAAGCTTACGACTCACAAGAAGTATTCAAAGCACGACCGGTGTACTTCTTATAACAGGCTCCAATTACTATGCGCCTACAATTCTTCTTACGCTTGCCGCAACGCTCGTTCTTGGAATTGCATGGCTCACTCAAACCATACGATACGTAAAAAGAATAAAGGCGGAGGGTAACTTTGACTCTGCTCTTATTTCCTTGGCATCTGCAAGTGCCGAAAGCTCATATCTGAAAAGACGTCAGAAACGAAACCGCTCAAGAGCCTTCAATACTCTTTTCATCGCTTCGATTTTCACGTTCAGAATAGTCGTTGGAAACCATTACGGAATAAACATAATTCCTCCCTTTATTTTCGGTGCGGTATTTCTTCTTGCGGTAATTCTGATTTCAAAATACATATACGGTGCATCGAAGCTGAAAAAAGCGACCTATGTTATCTGCTCTGCATATATTCCACTTTCATGCGCGGCATACGTGCTGAACGTAAGATTTCTCCGAAACTACGGATACAATATGCTCTTTGACAATATAAACGTCGAAGCGTTTTCTCTGTACCGTACCCTTATCGTATTTTCTGCGGCTGAGCTTTGTATGTTCCTTGCCTCAATGTGCTGCTTTGCGCTTCTGATGAGACGTTATATAACCGCAAATCTCGGTCTTCGCCCCGATGACGAAAATTACTCGCGTCAGGACGCTGACTACCATTCAACTCTCATAAAGAAAACCGTTACCTTCGCCGTTATCGGAGCTCTTACGGCAATAACGAAGTTTGTTGATGTCTGTCTGCATTTCAATATGCAATTAATTGTTACCGACCCCAACGACATCACGAAGCCCACAATGCTCGTTCCCTCTTTGCCCTGGTTCAACACGGTAGTCTTCCTATGCGCAACGGTGTTTGCTCTGTACTCATTCTACTATGCAAACCTTATCAAGCAGGAGCACAACCCGCAATGACAGCAAAACTTTACACGGGCAATACCCTTTATGCCACAGTTGAGGAAAATTGCCGACCTCAGAGAATATACGATTATCTGAGAAATAACATGTCGCTCTCCGCGTCGCTCATAAAAAAAGTCAAGTACGGCAGGACCTTTCTCAACGGAGAAGCCGTTACCATGCGCGCCACGGTATACCCGGGTGACAAAATCAAAGTTGAGTTGCCGAGGCTTGCAAGCGAGAACGTAAGACCTATTGAGATGCCGATTGACGTCATATACGAGGACGAGCACTTCATTGCGGTTAACAAGCCCTCGGATATGCCGACTCATCCGTCAAGAGCAAATCACCTGCCCACGCTTGCAGAGGGGCTCAGCGCGTATTTTGCCCCCGACCCCTTCGTTTTCCGTGCAATAAACCGGCTTGACAGGGACACGAGCGGTATAGTTATCGTGGCAAAAAACGCTTTCAGCGCAAACGAGCTTTCGAAAGTCATGAAATCCTCCGGATTTATCAAAAAATACGATGCCGTGGTGACGGGAATCCTCACCGAAAAGACAGGAATAATTGACGCTCCGATAGCAAGGCTCTCCGAGGGCAACATAAAACGCGGAGTGCTGGAGAGCGGAAAGCGAGCAATAACCGAATTCCGTGTCACAAAGGAATACGAGAACGGTAATTCCTTGGTAGAGCTTACGCTTCACACAGGCCGAACACACCAGATAAGAGTGCATATGGCTTATATCGGGCACCCTCTTTATAACGATTTTCTGTACGGTGTACGCTGCGAGGGCGGTACCTACCGTCTGCACGCCAAAAGCATCAGCTTTATAAATCCGTTTACGAAAGAGGAAATGACCTTAACCTCCCCTAGCGGTTTTGAGTAAAAACAATCTGCCTTAAAGGTAAATAAAAACAAGGTAGGAGTACCGACTAAGTGCTCCTACCTTTTATTCTACTTATATCCGCAAAAGTAGCCCGTGTCGGCTTTATTGCATCATTTTCAAGAACTCGGACTCATCTATGACGGTTATTCCGAGCTCCTTTGCCTTCGTCAGCTTAGAGCCTGCCTCATCGCCTGCAAGCACGTAGGAGGTTTTCTTGGAAACGCTTCCCGAAACCTTTCCGCCGCGCTCCTTAATAAGCGCAGACGCCTCATCTCTTGTCATTGTCGGGAGCGTACCGGTCAGAACGAACGTAAGCCCCTCGAAAGCGTCGGACTTTTTCTGCTTGACAGCCTCAAACGACACTCCAGCCTCTCTAAGTCTTTCGCAAAGCCGGCGCGTTCCCTCGTCAGCAAAGAACTCAACCAGCGCACCGGCTGTTATCTCACCTATGTCGGAAATTTCGAGAAAATCATCAACAGAAGCCTCAAAAACTCTGTCAAGAGTCTGCATTTTAGCCGCAATCTGCTCTGCCGCAGCTTCTCCTACCTGACGGACTCCCAAAGCAAACAAAAGTCTTTCGAGTCCTCTTCCCTTAGATTCCTCTATGGCTTGAACCAAATTTTCCGCGCTCTTGCGTCCCATTCTGTCAAGCCCCTCGATATCCTCAACCTTAAGCGTGTAAAGGTCGGAAGCCGAGCTGATTTTTTTATTTTCAAGAAGCAGCTCTACAACCTGAGGTCCAAGACCGTCTATATCCATAGCACCCTTTGATGCAAAATGGACTATTCCACGTGCGTTCTGCGCAGGGCATCCGGCATATACGCATCTTGTGGCCGCGCCATCACCTGCCGTATCTCTTACTACGGGACGTCCGCATGAAGGGCAGACCGCGGGCATGAGAAATTCGGCAGTATCACCTGCTCTTTCGGATTTGATGCTTTCGACGATTTCGGGAATTATTTCCCCTGCCTTACGGACTACTACCGTATCACCGACTCTTACATCCTTTTCCTTTATAAAATTAGCATTATGGAGCGTCGCACGCGAAACCGTACTGCCGGCAAGCCTTACCGGCTCAAGATTTGCAATCGGCGTCAAAACCCCGGTTCTGCCAACCTGTATATCTATGGAAATAAGCTTCGTCCGCTTCTCCTCGGGCGGATATTTAAACGCCGTTGCCCACTTTGGCGTTGAGCTTCCCTCTCCGAGAACAGCTCTTTTTTCAAGAGAATCTATCTTAACTACCGCGCCGTCCATATCAAAGGATGCCTCAGGACGCATCCGCCCGAGCTCCCTGACGTACTCGCAAACTGAATTCTCACCGCAAAGAGTCTTTCTGTTGGGAACGGTCACAAACCCAAGCTCCGAAAGCCTATCGAGCGTCTCGGTATGGCTTTTAGCGACTCGTCCGTCGGAATAGAGACTTCCCTCCTGAAAATTGAAAATGAAAATATCGAGCTTTCTTGAAGCGCAAATCTTCGGGTCAAGCTGACGCAAAGAGCCGGCAGCGGCATTTCTTGGATTTGCAAAGAGCGAAAGCCCCTCTGCCTCTCTTATTTCATTCAGCCTGTCAAACACCGCCCTCGACATATAAACCTCACCCCTGACGTTGAGATAAGGTATATTCTCGTTTAACCTCAAGGGAATTGAGTGCACGGTCTTAAGATTTTCGGTAACGTCCTCACCAATCTCACCGTCACCGCGCGTTGCGCCCTTGACGAATACTCCGTCGCGATATATAAGCGATACGGAAAGTCCGTCAATCTTCGGCTCTACCGAATAAGTCGGCTCCTCACCGAGCGCCTCACGGCATCTGTGCATAAAATCGCGCAGCTCATCCTCCGAGAAAACGTCGGTAAGGCTTCCCATTTTCACGCTGTGCACGTGCTTTTCGAACTTATCCTGTGCCTTACCTCCGACTCGCTTGGTAGGAGATGCGGGACTGTCAAGCTCCGGAAATTCCGCCTCAAGATTCACAAGCTCGCGAAAGAGCGCATCATATTCGTAATCCGATATTTGCGGTGCGTCCTTTTCATAATAAAGCTTAGAATTGTATTCCAAGGTTTTTCTCAGATATTCAATTCTGCTTTCTGCTTCTTTTAAAGTCATATTCAGCTTTCGCTTTCGATTTTTGTAATAGTTGTTATTTTCTTGGCGCTGAATTTGAAGGTTACGGTATCCCCCGTCTTTAAGAAGGGTAACAAATCCGAAACGGAAATCTGCGCTGTATAAACCGTGCCGTCAATCATAATATAGTAGACTGAGTTTCCGCCTACGACCGCCGCCTGTATCGCCTCAATCACACCTGTTTTCTCGGTCAGCTCATCCTCATCTTCGTTATCGTCTACGTCGAGAAGCTCAAGATAAGCGTCACGCGCACTGTCCACGGTGTCGCCTACTCCAACCGTCTGATAATTGGTTACCGAAACGAAGGCGTAAGCCTTGACCAGACCCGCATTATCCTTAAGGCTAAGGAAATACGACGGAACATCCTCAATATTTATGAGTATTGGGAATGTTGCCGAATATCCTTTTTCCTGAACCTTACCCTCGGCAGAGCCCATTGCGGAAAATTCCTCCGCACCGTTTATCATATAAGTTTTTGCCTCTTTAGTTCTCATATTTATGAGAATAAATCCTATATTCGATTCATCTGCGGATACCGAGGTTATACCGGTATAAAGCCAGACGTCGTCGTCGATAACGACATAGTTATATCCCTCGGTCGTTACAACAACACCGCGCTGGACAAATATTGAATTGAAGAAGCCGTTTTTCAACGTTCCGTAATTGTTCGCCTGTGCAATTGCAAGCTCCGGAGAATACGCCAAATCTATCCACTGAGGAACCTCAGCAAGAGGATAATCCGTCATTTCACCGCTTACAGCGTCAACCAGTATAATTCCCTCAATATCCTTACCGCCAAATAATCCGAACGTATAGTCGTAATACGACATTACCCAGTAAGGATGCCCCTCGTCGTTTATTTCAAAGGAGAGGTTTTCAAACATCTTCGTAGGATAGCTGAATCTTATATGGCGGTTGAGGTCTCGTGAAAAATACTCCGACGGAGAATATTTCATTCCCTTATCAAGCTTAACAAGCTCTGTCGCGTTGGGATTTGCCATATCTATCGAAACGTAATAAGGTATACCCTCATCTCTGTTGGAAAACCATTTGAGTATATCGGCATACTGCAAAGGCGATACTCGGAACGGTTTATTCTTATAGTTTATCTGCGAATAATAATCCGATACGTCAAACTGAGAAACGAGCTCAACAACCTCGCCTATCTTTCGGCTTCCGAGTCTTTGAGCCGTATCCTTATCTACCAGAGGAATCTGAGAAATCGGAATTTCGGCTATGTCCTCGGCAAAGTCTGCATCCTCCTTGACGTCAAGCATAGCCTGATAATCCGCTGCTCTGAAAAGCTTTGAAGAGGTAAAAAGCGCAAGCAGAAGCACCAGCGCTATAAATGAGGCTATGGAAAGCAAGGAAACCTTGAGCCATTTTGGCATAGGCGGAGCGACAACCTTGACCTTTTTCGCCCCTTTCCCTTCGTTTTGAGGCTGCAGATTGGCAGATGAGAAAATCTGCTTAAGCCAATCCTTGAGCTCCGAATAAAACGCAGGCTTATAAAATACGACGAATGATACGAGGAAAACCAGCCCCGAAAGCACCAGCATACACCAGAATGCAGCTGAGCGAAGATTTATCGCAGGGATAAAGATGTAAAAATACAGTGCCGAAAAAATCAGTGTAATAAAAGAAGGTAATAAAATACCTTTTACTTTTCTGTTCATAATAAAGCCCCCAAAAAACTTAAATTCAATCAGTACGTCAGCCCGATGTTGAACTACATTTTCATTTTACCACTTTTTGCTCTGATTGTCAATAAAATAATAGCCGTGCCAACACTTTTTTAAGCAGGCACGGCAGTATTTATTCGTTTTGTTATCTCGGCAGCGGCTTACGCCATAAGCTTTTCCAAAGCAGCCATCTTTACGGCAAGAACAAGAATGCGGCAAGCCAAGGAAAGCTCCTCGTCAGCGGGATATGTGGGTGCAAGACGGAGGTTTTTGTCCTCGGGGTCGTATCCCAGCGGGAAGGTCGCGCCTACCTGGGTTAGCGTAACGCCGGCGCCCATCATAAGCTCGTATACTCTTGCAGCCGAACCCACCGTCATATCAAGAGAGACGAAATAACCGCCGCGGGGCTTAGTCCATTCTGCAATTTCGAGTCCGTCAAGCTCGTCTAGCGCGGCGAGAGTTATATCAAATTTCTTCTTTATAAGCTCTCCGAGCTTAAGCATATGCTCCTTCACCTTCTCGGCATCACCGAAATACTTGACGTGACGAAGCTGATTGAGCTTATCGTATCCTATGGTCTGAACCGTCATTCTGCGCTTTATATCAGCTACGTTTTTATCACTCGCGCTGACTATCGCAACACCGCTTCCGGGGAAGGTTATCTTTGATGTAGAGGAGAAATAAAGAATTCTATCCTGATTTCCGTACTTTTCAGCCTCTGCGAATATATCGGGAAGAATATCTCCCTCACGTCCAAAATCGTGAACCGCATAAGCGTTATCCCAGAAAATTCTGAAATCGGGTGCCGCACACTTCATTGAAGCAAGTCTGCGAACCGTTTCTTCGGAATAGGTGTTACCCGTGGGGTTTGAGTATTTGGGAACACACCATATACTCTTAACCTTGGGGTCGCGGACAAGACGCTCTACTCTGTCCATGTCCGGTCCGTTTTCAGTCATTTTTACCGGTATGAGCTCAAAGCCCAACTCCTCGGTTATTTTGAAATGTCTGTCATATCCGGGAACAACGCAAATCCACTTAAGTCCGCGCTCGCGAGCCCAAGGGCGCTTTGAATCAGGAGTTCCGAAAATCATTGCTCTGGAAAGCGCGTCGTACATAAGCTGAAGCGAGGAGTTTC
>JAZNDN010000085.1:0-18244 GCA_045588085.1 Eubacteriales bacterium | reverse complement strand
GCTCACCTCGATGCAGAGAGCAAGAGAGGAAGCGCATCGGTGATCGAAAACGCCCTTGCAATCACAGCGTAACGACTCAAAAAATGATACGCAGTAAGCAAAGAAAAAGCCTTGGAATTCAAACGAATTCCAAGGCAAGTGTGAAGGGGCGATAAAAAAGATATTTTTGCTTTTTTGTTTGGGTTTGAACTGTAGCGTCCCAATCACGCCAAAGGCGTGTATATTATCAAAGCGTAGCTTTGGATATCACCAAGGCGAAAGCCTTGTATATCATCATTGCGAAAGAGGATACAGCCTGCGGCTGATGATATACTCGCCTTGTCGAGATATACTCGGCAAGGCGGATGAGATACACGCTAAAGCGTGATGATATGCCATTGCTTTCGCAATGGATAAAAAAATTCGACAAGTCGAAACTTGTCGAATTTTTTGGCTGGGGAACCAGGATTCGAACCCAGACGAACAGAGTCAGAGTCTGCAGTGCTACCGTTACACAATTCCCCAATGTTGTAATCGTTTTTCGGAACGGATTATATTCTAGCATAATGAGTTTGTTTTGTCAAGACCTTTTGAAGAAAAAAATTTCCTTTGAAAAAAATTGCAAAATTAACATTTTGTTTTTTATCAAAAAGCGGTTCTACGCTTTACAAACGGAAAGATTTGTGATACAATAAAACCGTAAATATCAGCTTTAGGCAAAAACGGTTAATGAGGATCTCGGTGCGGTGTTGCAGAAGCGGCTGTATTATGGCGGTCTCTTTGATTTCAAAGCACAAGCCGGGCAAAAGAGAATAGTGAGGAGTTTTTTATGTACGTTACCGAAAGCATAAAATGGATAGGCGTCAATGACAGAAAAATAGACCTTTTTGAAGGGCAGTATAAGGTTGAGAGAGGAATGGCGTACAACTCTTATCTGATACTTGATGAACGCATCGCGGTAATGGATACCGTTGAGGCGTCATTTACTCACGAATGGCTTGATAACATTCAGCGTGAGCTCGGTGGCAAAAAGCCGGATTACCTGGTTGTTCAGCATATGGAGCCTGACCATTCCGCGAACATAATGAATTTCACTAAGACGTATCCCGATGCGAAAATAGTTTCCTCTGCTAAGGCATTCGTTATGATGAGGAATTTCTTTGGAACGGATTTTGCGGATAAAAGAATAGTTGTCGGTGAGGGAAGTACTCTTTCTCTGGGCGAGAGAACGCTGACCTTTGTAACTGCGCCGATGGTACATTGGCCTGAGGTTATAGTGACCTACGATTCCAAGGATAAGGTTCTTTTCTCGGCTGACGGATTCGGCAAATTCGGAACGACGGATGCTGATGAGCCCTGGATTGACGAGGCAAGAAGATACTATATCGGAATAGTAGGAAAATACGGAAATCAGGTGCAGAGCCTTCTGAAAAAGGCGGCAGGCTTAGATATAAGCATCATATGTCCTTTGCACGGACCCGTGTTAAAAGAAAACCTCTCTTATTACGTAGGACTTTATAATACCTGGTCGTCGTATCAGCCTGAGGCTGAGGGTATAGTTATAGCTTATACCTCCATTTACGGCAACACGAAAAAGGCGGTTCTCGCTCTTGCCGAAAAGCTTCGTGCCGAGGGGGCACCCGAGGTTGTAATTTATGACCTTGCAAGATGCGATATCAAGGAAGCTGTGGCTGCCGCATTCAAGTACAGCAAGCTCGTTCTTGCAACTACGACTTATAATGCAGATATATTCCCGTTTATGAAAGAATATATAAATCATCTTGTCGAAAGAGGCTTTGCAAACAGAACCGTCGCCCTTATAGAAAACGGAAGCTGGGCGCCTATGGCAGCAAAAATTATGAGGTCGATGCTTGAGGGCTTGAAAAATATCTCCTTTACCGACGTGAGCGTGAAAATCAATTCCGCGCCTGATGCCGATTGCAATGAATCTATTTCGGCAATGGCAGAGGAGCTTTGCCGCGAATATATCGCAGTAAGCGGTGCCGGAGAGAAGAACGACCCATCGGCACTCTTTAGTATCGGTTACGGTCTTTACGTTGTAACCTCTAACGACGGAAACAGAGATAATGGACTGATAGTTAACACGGTATCGCAGGTAACCAATACTCCAAACAGAATAGCCGTTACCATAAACAAGGAAAACTACTCGCATCACGTAATCAAGCAGACGGGTATAATGAATATAAACTGCTTGTGCACCTCAGCACCCTTTGAGGTGTTCGAGAAATTCGGATTCGTTAGCGGAAGAGTCGTAGATAAATTCAAGGATTGCGAGCCGCACCGCTCCGAAAACGGACTTGTTGTTCTTCCAAGACACATAAATGCATACCTTTCGCTTAAGGTGGAGCAGTACGTAGACCTTGATACGCACGGAATGTTTATCTGCTCCGTTACCGAATCAAAGGTTGTGTCCGATAAGGAAACTATGACCTATACCTATTACCAGAAAAACGTAAAGCCGAAGCCCGAAACCGATGGTATTAAGGGATACGTATGTACGGTTTGCGGATACATTCACGCCGAACAAACTCTGCCCGACGATTTCGTTTGTCCGCTTTGCAAGCACGGCGCCGCAGACTTTGAGAAAATCTTATAATTACCTTGTAAACCAAGGAATAAGATGCTATAATAAAAACAAAATAGAAAGAGGAGCTGGAGTTATGGGTAAAAACAGATTTTATATTTGCAAGCATTGCGGAAACGTTATAGGTAAAATTATTGATGCCGGTGTTCCGGTCGTTTGCTGTGGAGAAAAAATGGCAGCACTTGAGGCAGGTGTCGTCGAGGCAAGCCGCGAAAAGCATATTCCCGTAGTAAAGGTTGAGGGAAACTGCGTCAGAGCAACTGTCGGCTCGGTTCTGCATCCTATGACAGAGGAGCATAATATAAGCTGGGTATACCTTGAAACCAACCTTGGAGGTCAGCGCAAGAATCTTAAGGCAACGGATAATCCTGAGGTTCAGTTCGCACTGGCTGACGGTGAGAAGCCTATAGCCGTGTATGCATATTGCAATCTTCACGGTCTTTGGAAAGCAGACGTTTGATTTTTGAAAGGAGAATAAGCTTTGGATTCTAAGGTTCATTATCTTCTCAATCAGCAGATAAACAAGGAGTTTTATTCTGCGTATCTCTATCTTGATTTTTCTAACTATTTCAAGGCAAATGGTCTTGACGGATTTGCAAATTGGTATATGATTCAGGCTCAGGAGGAGCGCGACCACGCTATGCTCTTCTATGCTTATCTTCAGAATGAAAATATGCCGGTGACGCTTGAGGCGATTGACAAGCCCGATAAAACATTTGACGCGCATATGGAGGTGCTTGAGGCAGGCCTTGAGCATGAGCGTTACGTAACCTCGCTTATTAACGATATTTACGGTGCTGCATACGATGTCAGAGATTTTCGTACTATGCAGTTCCTTGATTGGTTCGTTAAGGAGCAAGGCGAGGAAGAAACCAATGCAAACGACCTGATATCCAAAATGCAGCTCTTCGGAAGCGACCCTAAGAGCCTCTATATGCTGAATCAGGAGCTTGCCGCAAGAGTTTATACGGCTCCATCGTTGGTTCTCTGATAACCGAATAAAATACGAATAATTTTACACGCATTTGGCGAAGAAAGGAAAATACTATGAAAAAATACGTTTGTGATGCTTGCGGATGGGTATACGATGAGGCACTCGGTGACTCCGATAACGGAATAGCACCCGGAACCAAGTTCGAGGACCTTCCCGAAGATTTCGTTTGTCCTCTTTGCGGAGTTGGCAAGGATATGTTCTCGGAGGAATAAACGAAAGAGAAATTCCCCTTTCAAAGAAAAGGGGAATTTCAGCGTAAAAGAGGCATCTCTGTAAAACAAAAAAGTTAAGTTCAACAGCACTGACTTTACTCTATAAAGCTTGCTGTATATTGAGGATTTAGATATGAAGAATAAATTATCACCATCTATGATGTGCTGCGACTTTTTTGACCTTGCAGCTCAGGTAAAGGCATTTGAGGACAGTAAAATCGAGCTTTTACATATAGATGTTATGGACGGAGATTTCGTTCCTAATTTTGCGCTTGGAACCGATTTTGTACGCCAGCTTAAAAAGAATACCTCTATTCCTGTTGATATTCATTTAATGGTTGAAAATCCGGACAGGCATATAAGCTCCTTCCCGCTTGGCGATGGTGACTATGTCAGCATACATTACGAAACCGTAAAGCATCTGCAAAGAACGCTTGCTTTGGCAAAGGCAACCGGTGCAAAGGTCTTGTTGGCTCTCAATCCTTCGACGCCTGTGGAGGTAGCACGTGACGTGCTTGATGATATAGACGGTCTTCTTATAATGACTGTTAACCCCGGATTTGCAGGTCAGAAGATGGTGCCTCACTCTATTGAAAAGATAAAGCGCGCCAGGGCATTTCTTGACGTAAACGGCAGAGCCGATGCAGAAATACAGGTTGATGGGAACGTTTCGATTTCAAATGCTCAGAGAATGTACGCTGCAGGCGCTAACATATTCGTTCTCGGTACGTCGGCAGTCTTTGGCGCTGATCCTATCGAAGCCAACATAACCAAATTCAGAAATGAGGTTTTCGGCTGAAATTCGAGTAATTTTGATGAGAAGACGAAAATTCATCTTTTGAATTACGCAAAAATCAAACTGACAAAAGAAGGATACCCACGTGTATAAATACGAGACACACTTGCATACATATCCCGTCAGTAAATGTGCGAAGGTCGGTGTCAGAGAAAATCTGTTGGCATATAAGGCTTTGGACTTTGACGGAGTTTTCATAACCAACCATTTTATTGATGGGAATATTAACTCTGACGGAACTCTTACTTATCCTCAGCTTCTGGATTTCTATTTTTCCGATTACGAGCAGGCTCTGAAAATCGGCGAAGAGATAGGAATAAAGGTCTTTTTGGGACTTGAGATATCCTATAAGGGAACCGATTTCCTTATTTACGGCTTGGATAAGGAGTGGTACTACGACCACCCGGAAATAATGGACATGAAAAAGACCGAGGAGCTTGCATATCTTGCCGAAGCCGGCGCACTCATTATTCACGCTCACCCGTATCGTGAGGCAAGATATATCGACCACATAAGACTGTTTCCGAGAAGCGTTCACGGAGTTGAGGTGATAAATTCCTGCAGAACAGAGTTTGAAAACAAAATGGCAGGCGTTTATGCGCGCGAGTACGGGCTGTTGAAATTTGCCGGAACCGATAATCACATCGGCGGCGCCAGAGAAAACTTTGCAGGTATGCAAAGCCGTACGCCTATAAAGAGCGAAGCCGATTTCGTAAAAAGAGTTCTCGCGGGTAAAATGAAGGTATTTACCCTTACAAAAGAGTGAGCTTGCAAAAATTCCGCCAAGCAAAAATTTTGATATCAGAGTGAGAGAATATAAGATTTTAAGCTGTATTAAAACTCAGAGCGCAGACACCGTTTTTGGTGCCTGCGCTCTTTTCGTTTTTGTTATTTAGATTGTTTTTGCAAATAATTATTTACAAAATTACTCTGTTCTGAGTGCAACAACGGGGTCCTTCTTTGCTGCGCTGGAAGCAGGGATAAGACCTGAAATGCAGGTAAGACCGATGCTCAGAAGCACAAGCAGAACAGCTTGACCGATAGGAAGCGCCGCTATTGCGGAGTAGTTAATAATAGGACCGAGTATGAGGTTGACGATAAGCGATATAAGATACGTCACACCGACTCCGATAAGTCCCGCCAGAAGACCGATAATGAAGGTTTCCGCATTGAACAGGTGAGAAACGTCCTTCTTTCTTCCTCCGAGCGAGCGGATAACTCCGATTTCCTTGATTCGCTCAACAACCGAAACGTAGGTTATAATTCCTATCATAACCGTTGATACAACGAGAGATACGGAGGTGAATGCAATCAGCGCGTAGGAAATAACGTCTATCATGGTGTTTATCATATTGATGATAAGCTCAAGCGTATCGGTGTAGGTGACTACTGTTCTTTCATTTAAAGGCACCTTCTCGCCATTTACCTTTATCGTAGCATCCTCGTCGCTCCATCTGTCGAGATAGTCGGTAACAAGATGCTTTTCGTCAAAGGATTTAGGGAATATGAGTATGTTGTTTGCAACGTCGTTTCCACCGAGATTTCTTATCAGCTTATCTCGAATTGAATCAAGGCTGCTGTTTCCTGTTCCTAACATTGAGGACATCATAGAGCCGGCATCGGAAGACGGGGAGATAACGGCGGTATGGGGATGATAAACGTAATTGCCGTCCTCGTCAAGCGCCTCGTTTTTCTTGGTAGTGGGGTCGTCGTATCTGTACTCGAAATTGTAAATGTATGAGTAGTTAAGGGTTACGGTATTGGGATTTTCGGGGTCGTTGGGATTGGGAATCTTAAATACCTTTGCTCCTATTTCATCGGCTGCCTTATCGCTCATAAGATAATCATTGATATACTTTGACTCAGCGTTGACCTCAAGTATGTGCTCGGTAAGCTCTTCCGTGTAGTAAATACCGGAAGAAAGGCAACCGAAGGAAACCGTATCCTTGGGAGTCAGAATACCGACGACCTTAAGCTTGACACCGTCGTTTTCCGTATAATCGCTTTTGTCAAAGGTCGAGTTGTACTGGTATGAGCCATTCATGTATTTGCCGGCATAGTCATCAGGTGCGGTCTCGGTGAATACAGTGTCTGCGGGGTACCATACGAATTCCTTGCCGAGAAGCTCGTCATATTCAAAGTACTCGCGATAGGAAGCCTTGCTGTTGAAGTTCTTAGGGTCTTCAGCGGTAGCCTTGTCAACTATCGCAAGAAATTCTTCCTGAGTGTAGTATCCGAATACTGCAAGTAAAAGGTCGGAGATTTCGTCGTCCGGGTTAAGCACGAGCATAACCTCGCCACGCTCGGTGGCAACCTTACTGTTGCCGAGCAGGTCGTATTGAGTGAGAATATATTCCTCGTTTGACGGTGCCTGAGTCATAGACGGGACGAGGTATGGGATATAGTTTGAGTACTCAGCGTATTCGGTCTGCCCGAGAACTGCTGTGTAATTGTCGATAAGCCTCTTTATTGATACGTGCTCCGGGTCCTCGCCGTTCTTGTAGGTGAAATCAGTGAAGAGCGTGGGCGACATATCTATTCCGTAGCTGAGCAGCATCGCCTGATAGTATTCTTTAGGCATATCTTTGACGTATTCTACGTAGGTCTCGGTTATCGTGTTTTCTGCGAAGAGTCTTTCAAGAGCCTTGTTCATCTCTGCCAGGTTTTCGACAGTGCTCTCTATGTAGACTTTATCGGGGTGCTTGATTATATCGTCGGCCTCGGTCTGCATGATATCTGCCAGACTTGAGGCGTTAAAGCCTACCTCGGCAATTTCAATCGGGTTACCCGAAAGCATATCGTCCTGCATTGAAGCAACGTATCCCTTGATTCCGGCGGAGAATGCAAGAACCAGAGCTATACCGATAATACCGATAGAGCCGGCAATGCCAACCATAACGGTTCGTCCCTTTTTGGAAATAAGGTTCCTCAGAGAAAGTCTGAATGCTGTGAAGAAGGACATTTTTGCCTTTTCCTTCTTCTTTTTCTCGGCCCTTTGGTCAATGTTTGCTGATTCTGCTTCCTCATTGGAGAGCTGTTCTGCAAGCGTTTGCGATTCGGCAGCCTCTTCCTCGGCGGAGTAGGGATTAGTGTCCTCTATAACCTGACCGTCAAGAAGCCTTATTATTCTCGTAGAATACTGATCGGCAAGCTCGGGGTTGTGTGTAACCATAATAACGAGACGCTCACCGGATATCTCTTTGATAAGGTCCATTATCTGAACGCTGGTAACGGTATCAAGTGCTCCGGTGGGCTCGTCGGCAAGAAGTATCTCAGGGTCGTTTACAAGCGCACGCGCAATGGCAACCCTCTGTCACTGACCGCCCGAAAGCTGATTCGGCCTCTTGTAATACTGACCGGCAAGTCCCACTCTGTCAAGAGCGCGCTTAGCCTTTTCTATTCTTTCCTCGCGTGACATTCCCGCAATCGTCAGAGCAAGCTCAACGTTCCCGAGAACCGTCTGGTGAGGAATGAGGTTGTAGCTTTGGAATATGAAGCCGACACGGTGATTTCGGTACACGTCCCAATCTCTGTCGGTATAGGATTTCGTGCTCCTTCCGTTAATGAGCAAATCGCCGTCGGTATATTTGTCAAGACCGCCAATGATGTTAAGAAGGGTAGTCTTTCCGCAACCGGAAGGACCGAGAATGGAAACGAACTCCTGTTTTCTGAAGGCTATGGAAACGCCCTTCAGTGCGTGAACCGTTTCCGAGGAGGTTACGTAATCCTTTCTGATTTCTGTTAAATTGAGCATTTTAGGATTCCTTTACGAAATAATATAGAAGTAATTTTACAGCAAAAATGTGAATTTTCATACAGCATTTGTGTAACATAATGTAAACATGCCATATTTATAGCCGAAGAAAAAGCGCATATAATGCGCTCAGTAAATTATATTATATCATTTTATTTTGCCCGTGTCAATGAAAATGCATCAAAAAATGTCCGCGCGGCGTCATATTTTGTGCATTGTCTAATAAATACAAAAAATATGTTAAAATTCTTAAAAAACTATTTATTTTTCACAAATACTGTGCTATAATTACAGTGTAAGCGGAAATCGCTTAATAATAGATTACGTAAAAGCGCGGCTTCGGCTTACAATCTTTTGAAAGGGCTTTCCATGTGGAAAGCGCGGTGGTAATATGAAGATAAAGGTTAACGGCAGGCAGATGACGGTGCGAGAGAGCTTGCGCGCGGCAATCGAGAAGAAGCTTGGCAAATTCGATAAGTTCTTCGGGGATTCAACCGAGGCACAGGTTACCTGTAAGGTAAGACGTGGTGACAAAATCATAGAAATTATGATAAATTACGGTGGAACTCTTTTCAGAGCAGAGGAAGAAAGCGATACCTTTATTACTGCGCTTGACCGCTCGGCAGAAAGTCTTGAGCGCCAGATAAGGAAGAATAAAACCAGACTTGAAAAAAGAGTAAAAAGCGGTGCATTTGTCATAGGAGAAGAGGATGATGACGAGTACGTTGAGGAGCAGGAATTCCGTATCAGAACCAAGAGCTTCCCATTCAAGCCAATGTCAGCCGAGGAGGCAATTTTGCAGATGAATCTGCTCGGGCATACCTTCTATGCATTCACCGATGACCTGGAGGGCGGTGTTCGCGTTGTTTACAAGCGCAAGGAGGGTGATTACGGATTAATTATCCAAGAGAAATGATGCTTAGCCGGCATATAACGGCGTGGCTCGTATAGGTTGGCTGAAGATATGCAGAAAAGCCGCAAGGTATGCCCCGTGTTGAGCCTTGCGGCTTTTTATTCGCATTAGAGCTATCTCAAATAAGGTAAAAGCTCATCGGTCATTCGCTTTTCGATGCCTATAAGCCAGTCGGCAAGCATCTGGGAGTCGTCCCCCTTTTCCTTTGACCGATTCTTCTCTTTCCATAGGGTTTTGATACCCATATGACAGCCGTTCACCATTATCTCGGCAATCCTGTGCTCGCTGGGCGACAGTTCAAGACTGACCTTCATATGCATTTTCGCCATTTTTGCTGAAAACGTTGGATGGTCGTCCTCCGAAGCACCCATTTCGTGTATTTTTGCAATCAGTTTACCCTTGAGCGCCTCGTGCTCCTTGTTATACTTGCTGAGAATTTGTCTGATTCCCGAGCCCTTGGCGTAATCAAGTGCTATGGAAATCGTTTCTGTCGCGTATTTCGTACCCTCGTCGGTTTTACGTAAAAGTCTGAGAGCCGCCCTATTGCTGCTGTTATCGGTCATTTTTATTATCTCCTTTGCAAGACTGCCGTTGGGACGGCGGTCCGTGATGTGTTTTTTCGCATTTAGTATGTGCATTTTCTTGCATATATAATCCAAAATCGGCAAATTGCACAAACGCCGCACGACATTATTGTTGAAAAGGTAGAACTTGAATTTATACGCTTGAAGAATCAAAAGATTTATGTTAATATATAATACGGTAATGTGGAGTGAAATGGTACTTCGACTGTGGTCAGTGCCTTTCGCATAAGCTCTCTTGCGGGAAGGGCGCTTGCGACCACGAAGTTACCCCGGGCAGTGCACAGGCCGAAGGCACTGCTTGACTCTAAACAAACGACGGCATAACAAAAAGGAGAAATTATGAAAAAGAAAATCATTAGTCTTTTGCTCGCGCTGATGATGCTTCTGTCCACCGTTTTCGTTCTTGCTTCATGTAATGACGATGGCAGCGGTGACGGTTCGAGCGACGGTTCAGGTTCCGGTTCAGGTTCCGGTTCAGGTTCCGGTTCAGGTTCCGGTTCAGGTTCAGGTTCAGGCTCTGGTTCAGGTTCAGGTTCTGGTTCGGGCTCGGGTTCAGGTTCAGGCTCCGGCGTAGGCGGAGGCTCGGACATCGAAGAGGGCGAATGGTGGCGTGAGATCGCTTATAACACTACCGAACTCAGATTCCAGCTTACCGAGTGCCCTAACGCAGGTCTTTACCCCAACACTAAGAGGCTCCTTGAGGGCGCAGAAAGCGCTTCTTTGAAAAGACCTCTTGATACCATGATCTCAGAGCGTAACGAAAACGCGTATTTCAATACCGCGGTAACCGTTCTGTACAACTACTACGGTACCGATACCGATCTTTACGGTTGGGCTAACGCAATGAACACCATCTATGAAGAGGTCCAGAACAAGTCTGACTACTCACCCGATATTTATTGTAACTTCATGTCGGATATGCTCGGCGCATCTCTTAAGGGCGTATTTGCTAACGTTCTTACCGAGACGATGAACAGTGCCGGCGCCGGTAACGTTGCTAACTTCTTCAAGCCTGATGCAAGTATCGGAAACCCCGGATACGAGCATACCGGATACATGTCGGACCTTATGTCTTCTCTTACTCTTTCCGACGAGAAGTTCTACGTTATAGCTTCCGACTACTTTATCGACCTTATCCGTGCGTTCTTCGTAGTTCCCGTTGATAAGACCCTATACAACACTATCGCTCCCACTATGATAGAGGACCTCAACGAGGATGACGTGATTGATATGAACGACTTCTTCGAGGAAATCAAAAACAATGACTGGACCTATGCAAGACTCAGAGAGTACTGCAATGAGGTTGCAGAGGATGACGGTGATGCGATTTGGGAGGTCGGTGGTGATATTCTCGGCTTCGCACTTGACAACGCCGGCGGTATGATGGGTTCAGGTCTTATGTACACCACCACTCTTGAAATCATAAAGAAGGAGTGGAACGAGGATGAATTCAAGTGGGAATATTCCTATCCCGAAACCAACGACGACCTTGAGGCATTCGTTGGCGAGGTATACAAGATATTCGGCGGCGAGACTGACGGAACTGCAACTGCTTCAGGCGTTCAGCCTATCGCAGACGCTTTCATAGCTCACACGCTTCTGTTCGGCGGTATCATTACCGTTGGTAACCTTGAGAATGCAGAGTATCAGGAAATGAAGGGTAATGGCGGCGGATTCGGTGTTGTGCCGGTTCCCGTATACACCAATCTTGATAAGGACGGCAACAAGATTGAAGATCCTTATCAGACTCAGATACATACCTCCGGCGGTGCAGGCGGTATCTCCGTAATTACCAAGAAGTTCACTCAGTGCTCCGCTTTCATTCAGTATCAGTCTACTCACTCCACTGCTATACTGAACGAGTACTACGAGAACAACCTTACTGCTGACGTTTCTCAGGACCTTCAGGGTAACGTTGATATGATGGAGTACATTCGTGAAAACGTACGTACATCATTCGATAAGCTCTTCGAGGACGCTATCGCATTCTTCAACAAGCAGACAGACCCCGATGCTCAGGGCAACAGATGGCATAACGTTCTTCTTAGCGAGGACTACAAGATGCAGAGTATGCGTGATTTCTACGATGAAAAGGTAGGAACCAAGCAGTCAAGACTTGAAATTCTCGTTCAGGAATACAAGAAGCTTCCCGCTTAATAAGCTTCCTTCGGTGAAAAACGAAAATATGGCGAGGCGCAGATTCGTTCTGCGCCTCGTTTTTATTTTACCGTCTTTCGCTTGGTACTTTTATTTTACGGTTTTACGGTATATAGATTGACAAATAATAACTTATAATATAAAATATAACTGTAGACAAGCGGAAAAACTGTGTTTTCCGTTTGCACGCGGAGGGCAAATATATGAAATTTATTCTGGCATCAAAGTCCCCAAGGCGCAAGGAGCTTCTGGCTGACTTGTACCCGAATTTTGAAATACTTACCGAAGCTGTCGATGAGTCGCTCCCAAAAAATCTGTCGCTTAGCGATGCGGTTGCGGCTATTGCCGAGAGAAAGGGCAGAGCCGTCCTTAATCGGTTACATAAGCTGCAGCGTCCCGACCTTGACGAGTGTATTATAATTTCCTCCGACACTATGGTAGAGGTTGCCGGGGTGCCTCTTGGAAAGCCTAAGGACGAGCAGGATGCTTACAAAATGCTAAGTCTGCTTTCCGGCAGAGAGCACAGCGTGCATACCGGAATTGCAGTATTTTGCCGTGACAGCGTTATAAGCTCGGTTGCAACGACCAAGGTGTTTTTCAAAAAGCTCAGCGAGCGCGAAATACTCGAATATATAAAAACAGGCGAGCCTATGGATAAGGCCGGAGCATACGGAATTCAGGGCGGAGCAGGAAAATTCGTAGAAAAAATCCAAGGAGATTTTGACACGGTGGTTGGGCTTTCAAGGGGCTTGACTAAAGAGATGGTTGAGAGAATAATAAGCCAAGCCGAACTAAAGAAGTAGCCGCATAGCATATGTGGGAGGTGAAGATTCGGTGATAAAAACTAAGAAAGAAAAAAGAGAACGACTTGCAAAAATAATAGACACGCTTCGCGAGATTTATCCCGATGCTCCCTGTGCCTTGGAATACGGAGGTGACCCGTGGAGGCTTCTGGTTATGGCAAGACTCTCGGCACAGTGCACCGATAAAAGAGTCAACGATGTAAGCCGTGTGCTTTTTGCAAAGTATCCCACAGCCTCAGACTTGGCAAATGCCGAAATTTCGGAGGTTGAAAATATAATCCGTCCTTGCGGGCTTTACAGAATGAAGGCTGTGAACATAATTGATGCATCGCGTATTGTGGTGATGCAGCACGGCGGCATACTTCCCTCGGATATGGAAAGCCTCCTTGAGCTGCCGGGTGTCGGAAGAAAAATTGCAAATCTTTTGATTGGGGACGTTTTCGGGGGAGGCGCGATAGTTTGCGATACCCATTTTATGAGAATATGCGCAAGACTTGGAATGTATCCCGAGGGCTTGCGTGACGCAGAGCGTATAGAGTTCATTATGCGCGATCTTATGGACATATCAGAGGGCTCGGATTTTTGCCACAGAATAGTAATATTTGGAAGAGAAATATGTACCGCAAGGTCGCCAATGTGCGAGGCGTGTCCGATTTTTGAGCTTTGCGAAGCCAGAGGTAGCAGCCTGGGCGCTAGGCAAAAATTCACGGAGGGAAAAAATGGACGAAAAAAGGCTCTCTGAGAGCGCGTGCTCGACGGAGTATTGCAAAAAGGAAGGCCCCCGTGCAGAGAAGCCGAGCCTTTCTTTGCCTGTAATCGTTGAGGGAAGGTATGATAAATCCGCGATACTCGGCATCTACCGTGCGACGGTTATAACCACAGACGGCTTTGGAATTTTCAACTCTGCAGAGAAGCAGGCACTTATTAGAAAAATCGCACGGGGGCGGGGCGTTATAGTTCTTACCGACTCCGACGGCGGCGGAATACAGATACGGTCATTCCTCAGCAGGATAATTCCCAAGGATAAGATATTCCAGCTTTACATTCCCGAGATTGCGGGTAAAGAGCGGCGAAAGCGTCATGCATCAAAGGCGGGTACTCTCGGTGTCGAGGGGGTTGGAGGCGAGGTTTTGCGCTCGGTTCTTTCGCGTTTCGTATCTGACGGTGACGAGGCGATTTTCGAAGGTGCGGAATTGACACCTTCCGACCTTTACCGTGACGGACTTTCGGGCGGTGCGGATTCGCAGAGCCTAAGAGACGCTCTTTGTCAAAGGCTCGCTTTGCCGGCGGGAATGAGTGCCAAGTCGCTGCTCGCCGCATTGAACGTCGCGGTTTCAAGGGAAGAGTATTCCAATGCACTTGACGGCATTGAGGATTCTTTGAAAAATTAAAAAACAATCGGTAAAACGCTCGCGTTTTCCGAAAACAAAGAGTAGGTTGCACTGAAAAATCGGTTAGAGTTAAATTTTATCAATTTTTCTGCAATTTACTCTTTACTTTTCTCTAGTTTTGTGTTATAATCCTATTTGGCTTAATATGAATATTAAAATAAAATATTATACGGAGGAACAAAAATGATAGAAAGAAAGAAAATTTCTATGGATGGTAACACATCTGCCGCGCACGTTTCTTACGCGTTCACGGAAGTTGCAGCCATCTATCCTATCACCCCTTCCAGCCCCATGGCTGAGGTAACAGACACCTGGAGTGCATCCAACAAAAACATCTTTGGCGAGCCCGCGAAAAACATCTTCGGTCAGAACGTCAACGTAGTTGAAATGCAGTCCGAGGCAGGTGCCGCAGGTGCCGTTCACGGCTCTCTTAACGCAGGCGCACTCACCACCACTTATACTGCATCTCAGGGACTTCTTCTTATGATTCCCAACATGTATAAGATTGCCGGCGAGCTTCTTCCTTGTGTTATTCACGTTTCCGCAAGATGCGTAGCGTCTCACGCTCTTAACATCTTCGGTGACCACTCTGACGTATACGCTTGCCGTCAGACAGGCTTTGCTATGATGGCAGAGACCAACGCTCAGGAAATCATGGACCTCGGTGCAGTTGCTCACCTTGCAACCATCAAGTCCCGTGTTCCTTTCCTTAATTTCTTCGACGGCTTCCGTACCTCTCACGAGATTCAGAAGGTTGCTGCTTGGGACTACAAGGACCTTGCAGATATGGTTGACTTCGACGCTGTTGCAGCTTTCCGTAACAGAGCAATCAACCCCGAAACTCCCTCTCTCCGCGGCTCCGCTGAGAACGGCGATATCTTCTTCCAGCACAGAGAGGCATGCAACCCCTATTACGATGCTCTTCCCGCAATCGTTGAGGAGTACATGGACAAGGTTAACGAGAAGATAGGAACTAACTATAAGCTCTTCAACTACTACGGCGCACCCGATGCAGACAGAGTTATGATTGCTATGGGCTCTATATGCGACGTTGCAGAGGAAGTAATCGACTATATGCTTGCAAACGGCGAGAAGGTTGGTCTTATCAAGGTAAGACTTTACCGTCCCTTCGTTGCAGAAAAGCTTTCCGAGGCTATTCCCGCTACTGCAAAGAATATAGCAGTTCTTGACAGAACCAAGGAGCCCGGTGCACTTGGCGAGCCTCTTTACCTCGACGTTGTTACCGCTCTTAACGAGTGCGGCAGAAGCGACATTAAGGTATTCGGCGGCAGATACGGTCTCGGTTCTAAGGACACCACCCCCGCATCTATTTTCGCAATCTTCGAAAATCTTGCTAAGGACGAGCCTAAGAATCACTTTACCGTTGGTATCGTAGACGACCTTACCGGACTTTCTCTTGAAGAGAAGGCTGCTCCCGACACTGCACCTAAGGATATGATTCAGTGCAAGTTCTGGGGTCTTGGCGGTGACGGTACCGTTGGTGCTAACAAGAACTCCATCAAGATTATCGGTGACCATACCGACAAGTTCATTCAGGCATACTTCCAGTATGACTCCAAGAAGACCGGCGGTATCACCGTATCTCACCTTCGTTTCGGTGATTCTCCCATCAAGTCTTCTTACTATATCAATAAGGCAGACTTCGTAGCTTGTCATAACCAGGCATACCTTGAGAAGTATGATATGATTTCCGACGTTAAGCCCGGCGGAACCTTCCTTCTCGACTGCAACTGGAGCGATGCAGAGCTTGATTCTCATCTTCCCGCATCGGTTAAGAGCTACATTGCAAACAACAACGTTAAGTTCTATACCATCAATGCAACTGCTCTTGCAATAGGCCTTGGAAATGCAAAGGTTAAGAATACTGTTCTTCAGTCGGCATTCTTCGCTCTTGCAAACATCCTTCCTTCCGCAGAAGCTATTGATTATATGAAGTATATGGCAACTAAGTCCTATCTCAAGAAAGGACAGGATATAGTTGACCTTAACCATAAGGCAATCGACGCAGGTAAGGATGCTCTTCATCTCGTAGAGGTTCCTGCTGCTTGGAAGAATGCAGGCCAAACTGCTCCCACCGCTAAGGTAGAGGGTTCAAGACGCGACCTCGTTGATTTTGTTAACGACGTAGTTATTCCCGTAGGCGCTATGAAGGGTGATTCTCTCACCGTTGGAACCTTTGCAAAGTATGCAGACGGTACCTTCCCTCAGGGCTCCGCAGCTTACGAGAAGCGTGGCGTTGCAGTTACCGTTCCTCAGTGGAACCCCGAGCACTGTATCCAGTGTAACAACTGCGCGTTCGTATGTCCTCACGCTTGTATCCGTCCCTTCGCTATGACTGAGGAGGAGGCAGCAGCAGCTCCCGCATCCACCAAGTTCGCAGCTAAGCCGGTTATCAAGACCAACTACAAGTTCACCATGGCAGTATCTCCTCTTGACTGTATGGGTTGTACCCTTTGCGTAAAGGCATGTCCTGTAAACAAGAACGAGAAGCTTGGTACCGCTATCGAAATGAAGCCTCTTGCATCTCAGCTTGACCAGCAGGAAGCATATAACTATGCTGTTAAGTCTGTTGCAGAGAAGAGCGAGCTTGTTTCCTTATCCGTTAAGGGCTCTCAGTTCAAGCAGCCCCTGCTTGAGTACTCGGGCTCCTGCGCAGGTTGTGCAGAAACCTCTTACGCTCGTCTTATCACTCAGCTGTTTGGTGAGAGAATGTATATCTCCAACGCTACCGGATGCTCGTCCATTTGGGGCGGCTCCGCACCCTCCACTCCTTACACCGTAAACAACGGAAGCGGCAGAGGACCCGGCTGGGCTAACTCGCTGTTCGAGGATAACGCAGAGCACGGTCTCGGTATGCACATCGCTCAGAAGACCATTCGTGAAAAGCTCATCAAGATGGTAGAAGAGATGGCTGCTTCTGAGAAGGCATCTGATGCATTCAAGGCAGCTGCAAAGGCATATCTTGATACCCTCGGCGACGGTAACGCTAACGAAGCTGCAACCAAGGCTCTTGTTGCAGAGCTTGAGGTAGCTGCTAAGGCAGGTTGCCCCACTGCTCCCGCAATTCTTGCTGAGAAGCAGTTCCTCTCCAAGAAGGCAGTATGGATCTTCGGTGGAGACGGTTGGGCATACGATATCGGCTTCGGCGGTCTTGACCACGTAATCGCTTCCGGCGAGGACGTAAACATTATGGTATTCGATACCGAGGTTTACTCCAACACCGGCGGACAGGCTTCCAAGGCTTCCAACATTGGTCAGGTTGCTCAGTTCGCAGCAGCAGGTAAGGCAATCGGCAAGAAGAACCTTGCTGAAATTGCAATGTCCTACGGCTACGTATACGTTGCACAGATAGCTATGGGCGCAGATATGAACCAGACCCTCAAGGCTCTCTCCGAGGCTGAGGCATATCCCGGACCTTCTATCGTAATCGCTTACTCTCCCTGTGAGATGCACTCCATCAAGGGTGGCATGCAGAACTGCCAGGCTGAGATGAAGAAGGCAGTTGAGTCGGGTTACTGGCAGATGTTCAGATACAATCCCGCTCTCAAGGCAGAAGGAAAGAATCCCTTCTCGCTTGATTCCAAGGAGCCTACCGCAAGCTATCAGGACTTCATCAAGGGCGAAGCGCGTTACACGCGTCTTGCACAGAGCTTCCCTGAGAGAGCAGAAGCACTCTTCGCTAAGGCAGAAGCTACCGCAAAGGCTAAGTATGAAAGACTTAAGAAGCTTGTAGATTTCTACAACGTAGACTAATTCACAAATTCGGATATCCGAAATAAAACGAGCGAGACGCAGAGAAATCTGTGGAGTGAACCCAAGGCAATAGACACGAAATAAAAAGACATTTCATAGAATAGCTTTGGTTTGCTCTTAAAAGCTCATTATTTCTTGAAACTGACATCGTTTTTCATACGGTGTCAGTTTTGTTTTTAGTTGAATACGCTCATAATTGTAGAAATGAATGTATTCACCAAGGAGGAGGCGCGCCTCCTCCTTGGTCGCCGGTGTGTACCGATGAAGCCACTCAGATTTGAG
>JAZNDN010000084.1:0-4762 GCA_045588085.1 Eubacteriales bacterium | reverse complement strand
GGTCGCAGTAACGGAGGAAATACCATGACGAGCCTGCCCACTGAGGCATGGTATCGGTTTCGCGCTTTGCAGGTCCATGACAGTTGGGACACTTGCAATTAACCCAGTCGGTCATAAGTGAAAGAGGCGATTCTCCGTTTTCGGTAGGCTCATAGGAATCAACCTCAGGAAGCTCAAGAGGAAGCTCGGATTCGGGAACGGGAACCCAACCGCACTTTTCGCACTCTACGAGAGGAATGGGCTCGCCCCAGTATCTCTGGCGGGAGAATACCCAGTCACGCAATTTGAAATTGACCTTTTCGGTTCCGATTCCACGTTCCTCAAGGTACTTAATCATAGCGGCCTTAGCTTCTTCAACCTCAAGACCGTTGAGGAATCCGGAGTTTACAAGCTTACCGGTTTCAACGTCAACGAAAGCCTCGTTCTGAACGTCACCGCCCGAAACAACCTCTACTATGGGAAGGTCGAATTTTTTAGCGAAATCAAAGTCACGCTCGTCGTGCGCGGGAACAGCCATAATCGCACCTGTTCCGTAGCCCGCAAGAACGTAGTCCGAGATAAAGATAGGAATTTCCTTTTCGGTTGCGGGGTTTATAGCATTTACACCCTCAAGTCTTACACCGGTCTTTTCCTTGACAAGCTCAGTTCGCTCAAAATCGGATTTTCTCGACGCTGCAAGCTTATATGCCTCAATTTCGTCGTAATTTGTGAGCTTATCCTTCCATTTTTCAACGTAGGCATGTTCGGGTGCTATTACCATATAGGTAGCACCGAAGAGTGTATCGCATCTTGTGGTATAAACCTTGAGCTTATCACCTGCGGTAGTGTTGAAATCAATCTCCGCGCCCTTCGATTTTCCTATCCAATTTATCTGCTGAGTCTTAACTCTTTCTATGTAGTCAAGACCGTCAAGGTCGGAAATGAGTCTGTCCGCATATTCGGTAATTTTGAGCATCCACTGGCTCTTTACCTTTCTTATAACGGGAGCCGAGCATCTTTCGCAAACGCCGTTAACAACCTCCTCGTTTGCAAGAACGACCTTACAAGAGGTACAGAAGTTAACTGCCATTTTCTTCTTGTAGGCAAGTCCTTTTTTGAAGAGCTGAAGGAATATCCACTGAGTCCATTTGTAGTATCCGGGGTCGGTTGTGTTGATTTCGCGCGACCAGTCAAACGAAAGACCGAGAGCCTTAAGCTGAGACTTGAATCTTGCCACGTTTCTTTCGGTTACTATTTTGGGGTGAATTTTGTTCTTTATGGCATAGTTCTCGGTAGGAAGACCGAACGCATCCCAGCCCATCGGAAAAAGAACGTTGTATCCCTGCATTCTCTTCTTTCTTGACACTATATCAAGAGCGGTATAAGGTCTTGGGTGACCGACGTGAAGTCCCTGCCCCGAGGGATACGGGAACTCAACAAGAGTGTAGTACTTTGGAAGCGTGAAATCCTGCTTAGCCGCGAAAGGATTTTTCTCATCCCAGATTTTTTGCCATTTCTTTTCAATGTTTTTGTAATCGTATTGCATCTTATATATTCCTTTTTGTTTTATTAACTGAATTTTTTATCTACCTCGTTGACAAGCTCTTCTATGTCGACGCAGCATTCCGCAGGTAAAAGTCTATCAAAATTATAGAAGCTTCTCGATTCCGAATCGAAAACGTTAACTATGAGCGAACCGAAGTCCACAAGAATCCAAGAATTACCCCGTTTGCCCTCGGTGCGATATGCAGGCCTTCCTCTTTGTGCAAAACTCTCGCATAGGTCATCCGCAAGAGAGGCAACGTTCAGTGAGGAACGGCCTGTTGCATTTACATAATAATCGGTTATAGAGGTGTGCTCCGTAACCTCAAACATTTTGACGTCAATAGCCTTTTTCTCCAGAAGCAGCTTTACAGCCTCTTCTGCCAGAATCCTGCTATCCGAACTCTTAAGCTCTTCGGTTCTGTCCATAGTATATCCTCCGATGATTGCCGGATTTTACTGTCCGGTTGTTATATGAATATTTGCAATATCTTCATTTGAGTATTCTTTATACGTGAAGCCCTCGTCCTCGTATATATTCAAAAATGCAACGTTACTCTTATCGGTGCATTTTCGCCCGGCATCAAATTCTTTAGTGGCAAACATATATCGTTTTGCCAATTCTGCCGCACTTTTTCTGTTTAAAATATAATAAGACAAGCCATTTTCCGTTTCAGCGGCTTCGCCCGGTACCGTTGCATAGCTTGAAACCGTACCGTCACCCATACGGATATTGGTGAATACGAAGGTGGCAAGCTTAACGATATTCAAATCCGTTACTATATTACCCGAAACAGATTTTGCCAAGGAAATGACAGTAGGCAAATCCGACCCTTGAGACAGCTTTGCAAACAAGGCGTTGAGAAACACCTTTTGAGCGTCAATGCGCCCAAGGTCCGCTCTGGCGTATCCCTTTCGGTATCTTACGAATTTTTCGGCTACAGTGCCGTCAATGTGGTTTTCACCGGCAGAAAGATAGACCTCATCCTCTCCGTCAATAGATATCGAAAGGTCGCTTTTAAGATTTATATCGACTCCTCCGATAGCATCGACGATATCTCTGAACGCTCTAGTTGTGATTCCTATATATCCGTCAAACTCGGTGCCGAAAAGCGTTGATACGGCATCTGCCGTTTTACTCATGGCAGTTGTAGCATCGTCACCGCGTGAGCGGTAAGTGGAATACAGCTGATTGATTTTATTCTGACTGCCACCAAAGCTATAATAGGTATCTCTGGGTATCTGAGCAACGTATACGTGCTTTTGCGCCTTATCATAACCCAAGGTGAAAAGAACGTCGGTATTCTCCGCGGCATCGTCAAATCCGGCTACCAGGTACAAATACCTTTCATCAACGCTGCCGAGAACATTATCCGCTATGGCGCTGCAGGAAGAAAACATCCAAACCGCAGCCCAAATCAAAAGCGATAATTTAACTATTGTTTTCATTACACAAACTCCAAGTTTTTTTACTTAGTTTGTGTAACGATTTGCATTTTTATTTTCTAAATCCGAACGCTTCGTAGGACATGAAAATTCTGGGATTAAGAGGGCGACCTGCGCGTTTTATCGCGTCTATCATTCCCTTTACCGATTCAAAGCAAGCAAGGTTTAACCTTTCCAGTTTTTCGTCGTAAGACAGCTCTGAAAAATTTTCCAAAAGCATCGCGCGAACCGCAATGCAGGAATCGTAAATTCTCGTATCCTCGGCGTAATCCGAAATAAATATAATTTTATCAAAAAGGCTCATATCCCGAGCACCAAGCGTATGCTTCAAAACAGCGCTTATGATATTATCCGTTGCAAAATCCGGAAAGTCCCTTTTGATGACGATAGGACCTGCAAAGGAATGAATAATTCCCGGGGAACGCAAATCCGCTTCCGTAACCGAGAAATTTTCTTCCGAAAGCATCTGCATCTGCTCTTCAAGCGGAATTTCCTTTGCAATATCGTGAAGGACGGCAGCTGCTCTGATCTCATATATCATATCGGGAAGCAATGCCGCTGCGAGCAATGCAGCTAGCCTTTCGACACCGAGCGTATGTCCGTACCGCTTGGGAGATAGACGGGTTTGCACTCGCTTCTTCAAATCCGATAGCATCTGTTCGGTTATCATCAACTGTATAAACCTCGCTCCCTTATAAACTGCATAAGCTCGGGAGAAATATACCTTTCCGCCTCGCAGCTTCCCGCACCTATCAGCGCTCTGAGCTCTGTTGAAGAAATTTCAAGAGCGGGGCTGTCAACCTTTATGATTTTTGCACCGTATTTTGCCTCATAAAGCCGTCTTTTTTCCTCAATTTTTGCAACGTTTTCCAAATCATCCTCGCGTCTGACATAGCATATCGTTGCCAAGCTGAATATTTTTTCGAAATTTACCCAGCTGTCGAGAGTAAGAAACATATCAGTTCCGACAAGCATATATATTTCAGCCTCATCGGAATGCAGCGCCTCAAGAGTTAAGTAGGTGTAGCTTTTCCCTTTCCTTGCGATTTCCATATCGGATATTTCAGCACTCTCGATACCGGAAAATGCTATTCGGCACATTTCCATTCTGTCAAAAGCCGAAGCTTCATCTCCCGTTTGCTTATGAGGCGGAATAAAAGCAGGCATAATAAGCAAAGTTTCAGGATTTACAAGCGCTGAAAATGCCTCTGCCGCCTTGACGTGCCCTATATGCGGAGGACTGAACGTTCCTCCGTATAATCCTATTTTTCTCATATCTCAATTCTTCTTTTTTTGGAAGACGGCTTATACAGAACGAATTTTGAGCCTATACAGGAAACGACGTCACATCCTATCGCATCAGCGATTGCCTCGGCAGCTTCCTTGGCACTGTATCCGCTATTCTCCAGTACTCTTGCCTTTATAAGCTCTCTTGCTTCAAGAGCGTTTGCTATCTGAACGCAAGTTTCCTCACTTATGCCGGATTTGCCAATCTGAAATATAGTATCAAGATTTGCTGCCAGCGAGCGAAGATAAGCTCTTTGTTTACTGTTTATCATCAATTCTCCTTTATTCCTCACGCGACTCAAAAAGAGCACTTGCAAATTCTTCCGAATCAAACGGCTTCATATCGTCTATCTGCTCGCCAACACCGATGAATTTTACCGGTATTCCGAGCTCCTTCTTAATTGAGAATACTATTCCGCCCTTTGCCGTTCCGTCAAGCTTTGTAAGAATAAGTCCGGTAATATCCGAAGCGCCCTTGAATTCCTTAGCCTGCATCACGGCATTCTGG
>JAZNDN010000083.1:0-3924 GCA_045588085.1 Eubacteriales bacterium | reverse complement strand
GGTCTTCCTGCATTCGGTATATACGGTAAGAACGTTCAGGATGCAGACGATACGGAGATTCCCGAGGACGTAAAGGAAAAGCTTCTCAGATTTGGACGTGCTGCAATTGCCGCAGCTACCATGCGCGGAAAGTCATACCTGCAGATAGGCTCTATCTGTATGGGTATCGGTGGCTCTATAATCAATACTGATTTTATAGAGGACTATCTCGGAATGAGAGTAGAGTCGGTCGACGAGGTTGAGATTATCCGCCGTATGACCGAGGGCGTGTATGACGAGGCAGAGTATCGGAAGGCGCTTGCCTGGGTTAAGGAAAACTGTATAGAGGGCTTCGATAAAAATCCCCCCGAGCTTCAGAAATCCCGCGAGAGAAAGGATGCCGATTGGGAGTTCGTGGTCAAGATGATGGTTATTATCAAGGACCTTATGAACGGAAATAAAAATCTCCCCGCAGGATGCGAGGAGGAGGCGGTAGGTCATAATGCAATTGCCGCAGGCTTCCAGGGTCAGCGTCAGTGGACAGATTTCTACCCCAACTGCGATTTCCCCGAGGCAATGCTGAATACCTCGTTCGACTGGAACGGCGCAAGAGAACCCTATATTCTAGCCACAGAGAACGACGTCTTGAACGGACTCGGAATGTTGTTTATGAAGCTGCTCACCAACCGTCCGCAAATGTTCGCAGACGTAAGAACCTACTGGAGCGGTGATGCTATAAAGCGAGTAACAGGCTATGAGATAGAGGGTGAGGCTCTCGCATCCGACGGAATTATACACCTCATCAATTCCGGTGCCTGCTGCCTTGATGCAAACGGTGCCGCGAAGGATGCCGACGGAAATCCGATTATTAAATGCTGGTATGACGTAACCGAGGAGGATAAGAAAAATATCCTTGCGAATTCCACTTGGAACTACGCTGACCTTGGCTATTTCCGCGGAGGTGGCTATTCCTCAAGATTTGAGACCCGCGCAAAAATGCCCGCAACCATGATAAGACTTAATCTCGTTAAGGGACTTGGACCCGTGCTTCAGATAGCTGAGGGCTGGACTGTTGAGCTTCCCGAGGACGTTTCCGACACGCTTTGGAAGAGAACCGACTACACCTGGCCTTGTACCTGGTTCGCGCCTCGCACGACCGGTGAGGGCGCATTCAAAACCGCCTACGACGTAATGAACAACTGGGGTGCAAACCACGGCGCAATCTCCTACGGTCACATAGGCGCAGACCTTATAACGCTGTGCTCTATGCTCAGAATCCCCGTATGTATGCATAACGTGCCCGATGATAAGATTTTCCGTCCTTCCGCATGGAGTGCATTCGGCATGGATAAGGAGGGGCAGGATTACCGCGCCTGCCAAAACTTCGGACCGCTTTATAAAAAGGTATAAGCAAAATCCGCACGCGGCAATCCGCATTACACGGCAGCCGCGGAAAATAAAATCAGCGAGCCAACGCAAAATGAGCAGCGGCTCGCTGATTATTTATTTAGGCAAGGTTAAAATTCGAGATAAATGAGAATATTATAAGGATTTTTACCGAAGCTTTGTCACAAATCAGCATCTCTAAAACGGGTTCCCAGGCAAGAGAAAATGCCGGAAGCCCACGTTGAAGATGCGAATTTTGCATGGTGTATCTCCGGATTTTTCTCAAAATTTAAACCATAAGATTTGCGACAAGCTCTGCAAATTCCGTAGGATTCTCAACCGAAACGCCGCTGATAAGGCAGGCGGTGGAGTAGAGAACCTTCGCGTAATTTCGCAAGGCATCCTTGTCTGTGTCGTAGAGAGATTTAAGCTTTTCGGCAATAGGGTGGGAGTGATTTATCTCAAGAACCACGTTGGCCTTGGGAGCACCCTCGGCGCCGGGCATTCTCTTGAGTATCTTTTCCATTTCAACCGATAGCTCTCCTTCGGAAGAAAGGCAAACCGCGTGCTTTGAAAGATTTGCCGAGAATTTAACCGAACTGACGTTGCCCACAGCCTCCTTAATAAAGGAGAGAAGCTCCTCGGAGTCGTCATTCTTCTTTTTGAGTTCGTCCTTTTCCTCATCGGAAAGCAGGTCGAGTGCCTCTGCAGTAACGCTTTTGAAGCCCTTGCCGTCGTATTCTCCCAGCATCTTGAGGGCAAATTCGTCTACGTCGTCCACAAGATAAAGAACCTCATAGCCCTTCGCAACAGCAGCCTCAACCTGAGGAAGCATGGTGATTTTGTCAAGGCTCTCGCCTGAGGCGTAGTAAATATCCTTCTGCTCGTCACGCATAGCGGAAACGTATTCCTTCAAGGAAACGTATTTTTTCTCCTTAGAGCTCTTAAAGAGAATCAAATCCTTAAGTGTGTCCTTGTGAGTGCCGTAATCGGTGTAAAGACCGTACTTGAGCTGAAGACCGAAAGCATCGAAGAAAGCCTCGTAGGTCTCCCTGTCACCGGCCAGCATCTTCTCAAGCTCACTCTTTATCTTCTTCTCAATAGCCTTTGTCATAACCTTGAGCTGCCTGTCGTGCTGAAGAAGCTCACGCGAAATGTTAAGCGAAAGGTCGGAGGAGTCAACAAGACCTCTGACAAATCCGAAATAATCGGGAAGAAGATCTTGGCACCTCTCCATTATCATAACGCCGCTCGAATAAAGCTCAAGACCCTTTTCAAAATCCTTTGTGTAATAGTTAAATGGAGGTCTTTTTGGTATGAAGAGCAGTGCCGTGTAGGTTGCAGTACCTTCGGATTTCTGAGTTATCACTTTGACGGGAGGCTCAAAATCGTAGAATTTCTCCGAATAGAATCGGTTGTATTCCTCCGCTGTAACCTCACTCTGCGCCCTTTTCCATATGGGTGTCATGCTGTTGAGAGTCTCAACCTCAACAACCTTCTCGTATTCACCCTCCTTGCCGTCGACGGCTCTCTCGTTTTCCACCTGCATCTTTATTGGGTAACGAATGTAGTCGGAGTATTTTCTTATAAGTCCGCGTAGCTTGTATTCCTCAAGATATTCGGAGTATTTCTCATCCTCTGTATCAGCCTTTATATAGAGAACTATTTTCGTTCCGAAGCTCTCCTTCTCGCACTCGGAAACGGTATATCCGTCAGCGCCCTCGGATGCCCACTTGTAAGCCGTATCCGAGCCGTATGCTTTGGTAAACACTTCAATTTTATCGGCAACCATAAACGCCGAATAGAATCCAACACCGAACTGACCTATAATGTCAACGTCTTCACCACCTGCATTTTCACGCTTGAAATCAAAAGAGCCGCTTTTTGCAATCGTGCCGAGATTGTTCTCAAGTTCCTCCTCGGTCATTCCGCAACCGTTGTCGCATATCGTGAGCGTGCGTACCGCCTTGTCTGCTTCAAGCCATATTGCGTAATCACCTCTGGAAAGAGAAACCGAGGAATCTGTCAGCGACCTGAAATAAAGCTTGTCAATCGCGTCACTTGCATTGGAAATAAGCTCCCTTAAAAATATCTCCTTGTGGGTATATATTGAATTGACCATCATGTCAAGCAATTTTTTCGATTCTGTTTTAAACTGTTTTTTCTTCATTTCTTTTCTCCAAGATTTGATTTTAGCACTCTTGACCTATGAGTGCTAATTAATTATAACACCAACTGTGCGCTATGTCAAGTAACTACACATATTTTTCAACAAATAAAATACAATAAATTCAATATTTTAAGCAAAAGTAACGAAAGTAGCAAAAACAAATATTTTTTTGAAAAAAAGCTTGACTTTTGTTTTTTGCTGTGGTATGATATATAAGCTGCCGTCTGAAAAAGGTATGTAAAAAGGCAGCATTTGATCTTTGAAAATTGAACAACAAAGAAATTTCTAAAGCACTGAAAAGTGCGAAGGAATCTCGTTGAAAACTTTGAAAAACTCAAACAAAGTAAAAAAAGCTAGATTAAAATAGCTCTAGAAAAAGATGCATAGCA
>JAZNDN010000082.1:0-29546 GCA_045588085.1 Eubacteriales bacterium | reverse complement strand
AACTGACACCGTATGAAAAACGATGTCAGTTTCAAGAAATAATGAGCTTTTAAGAGCAAACCAAAGCTATTCTATGAAATGTCTTTTTATTTCGTGTCTATTGCCTTGGGTTCACTCCAGTTTTGTCTCGCTTCATTTCTTTTGAAATAAATTATAGCTTAAAGTAAATCGAGGCAGGAATTTGCTCCCTGCCTCACCTTTTGTAGATGTATCGCTTTTTAATTTCTATTTATTAAACAAGACTTTCCGCTTGCTTAATAAATCCGTCCTGCTCAACCTTGCAAATATTGTTCCAAAGAACGTTCCAGCCGCAAACACGAATTTGAAGGTCGCGGTATTTTTCAGGCTCCGCTTGAGCCGCACGGAGCTTTTCTGCAGAGAATACGTTTATATGAATCGCATGCCCACCGCGTTTCATAAAGGTCTGAATAAGACCGTACATAGCCTCAAGTCCGTCCTCACCCGCAACCGCCGTGGGAAGAAGACCGAGGTCGAGCGGAACGTCGCCTATGATAAGACTCGTGTCGATTTTCGTGGTAGAAAGTATAGCCGCGGTTGCACCCTCGCGGTTCTGACCCATAGATGCCGAACAGTTTTTGGAAAGCTCCTCACCTATAAGTCTGCCATTCGGCGAGGAAGCGGTTTTAGGTGCCTGGTCGTAGGATTGTCTTGCAACGTGGAAGCCAACCTTCCATTTTCCGCCACGTGCCGCGCAGTTCTTTCTTCCTCTAATAATCTTGATAAGATAATTCGATATTTCGGTGGCAAAGCCGTCGGGTAGGTCTTTGTTGTTTCCGAATTTGTCAGAGTCAAGAAGCAGCTTTTTGCGAAGCCACTCAGCGCCCTCAAAATTATTGTCAAGATGCGAAACCAGCTCGGTAAGCGTTAATTCACCATTGTCGAAAACGTGTTTTTTTATCATAGCAAGACTATCCGAAATATCGGCAAGGAAGCCTGCCATAATTGAGCTGTCGTTAGTTGAAGCACCGCCGCCTATAGCATCGCGTTTTTTCTCAATACAGGTCTTGAAGGTTCCCGAAAGCATAGAGGTCGGGTCAATAACGTAAAGATAATCCTCAAATCCGTTAACTATCTCAACGGTGACGTCAATTATATATTTGAGCTGTCGCAGGTATTCGTCATAAAGCTCGCTGAAACTGTTATATTCAGACACGGGACGGCACTTAAGCCCTGCATCGCGTTTGGTGACACCGTCGCGTCCCTCGTGAAGTGCATACTCTAGAGGCTTTAAAAGATTGAGATAGTTCATACCGCAGCCAAAGGAGCCTAGCGCGGAATACTCGTAGCAGCCGTGAAGCTGCGCGAGACGTGCTTCTACCTCGGTAGCACCGTGATTTAACATAGCACGCCTCATAGTTTCCTCGCAGACTATAACTATGGAGTTGTGTCCGCGTCTTATCATATCAAGAGCCTTGAGCAAGAATTTTTTGGGAGTCGTAACGTAGGAAACCTTGAGCTGTATTTTGGGATTGAAAAGCCCGAGCGAGTCATAAATATCGAGGAAAGCATAGGATAACTCGTTTATCTCGGTAGTGCCGTCTGCCTTGGTTCCTCCAAGATACACGGGCTGCCCCCAGTAGTTGTCAATGGCAGAGTACTGCATAAGGTAGTGCGCAAGCTCCGTTTTGAGCTCGCCCAAGCTCTTGCCGCTTGCAAGGTCAGCTTCCCAGAAGGGATATAGCTCTCTGTCAAAATTCGAAAGCGAACGTACCTGAATGCCGTCAACGTGCTCGCTTATCATAAAATAAATGTAGGAGGTAAGGCAAGCCTCGTAGAAGCTGTTGGGGGCGTTCTTCGCAATGCTGCGAAGAGCTCTTGCCATCTTCTCGTTGCCTTCGCTATCTGCTTGGCTTGCAAGCCTTTTACAAAAGTCAATAATGGCTTCGTATGTAAGCCTTATCCCCTCAAAGAACGCCTCTTGCTCGGCGGTGTTTTCACCGATTTTTCTTGCAGCCTCACTTCTTTTTAAAATTCCTGCAAAGCCAAGAGTGAAAAGGCTTTCATAAAGCGGAACGCTGTGGCAGTAATCCGGCCAGATAGTAACTATGCCCTCATTGCAAAGCTGTACTCTTTTGCGGTTGTTCTCGGGGATAATTTGGTCGAAAACCTCATTTCTCCACGCGCCTATGAGCGTTGCATCAATCGGACGGTCGATACAGTTTATAGAAGGAAATATATCGCGCTTGTCGCAACGTATTCTCGTGTTTTCAAGAACGAGTCTTATGGCGTGAGCCTTTCTTTCGGGGTGCGAAAGATGAAGTTTCTTTTTGTCCTCTTCAAGAATGAGAGCCTTTATATCATCTCCGTTCATGCCGGTTGATTCGTCAAAATGATGGTCAACACGCAGAAATCTGTCCTGACCGGTTCCGTTATTGAAACCGTCACCTTCTCCATCTGTTGATTTGTAGGTTGGATGATATTTAGTTTTGATATAATCGTAACTTTCCTTGCTGATATAATCCATCTCCGTTATCCTTTCGGCAGTATGTCGGAGCACCGCAATGCTCCGCGTATTACGGCAGTTTAAAATATTTCGAAAAGGTTTTGCGAACAAAACTGCTATTCACTTTTTCATCATATCGTTTTACACTGTTTTTATTTTAGCAAATCGCAAGAAAAAATCAATAAAGAAAGCAAAACACTTGACGAAATCGAAACGAAATGTTATAATAATTCCGAAAGGGAGTGAGGCTCTTGTTTAAATTTGAAAATTTCAAAGATATGTCGGTAAACCGTATTGCTCTCGCAGTTTACGTTGCTCCGAGTCTTAAGCCGGATGCCCACGTGGACAGAACCTATCAAGGCTTGGTTATGAACGAACCCACAGGAAGCCGAGTTTATTACTTTTCCGACGGTACTGAAATGCGCACTGAGGGCTCGGAGGTGTTTTTTCTTCCTAAGGGCTCTACTTATCGCGTTGTTCCAACGCATAATAACGAGTCGGATGCCGGATGTTACGCCATAAATTTTGATGCCGATATAGAATCTGCACCTTTTTCCCTGAAGCCCAGAGATTCGGAACGTTTTCTTAAGCTGTTTGCTGTTGCCGCAGATATCTGGAAGCGAGGGGATAAAACTGCAAATCTGGCGGTTATGCGGACGGTATACGATATAGTTTTGGGAATTGAGCGCGAGGCGCAAAGAAGCTACGTACCGCGTTCGCGAGAGACTTTAATTTTGCCGGCGCTGGAGCTTATCGGAGCTAAATATACAGAGCCTGAGCTAAGTGTCAGCACGCTTGCGGCCGCCTGCGGTATAAGCGAGGTTTATTTCAGAAGAATATTCAAGCAGGTGTACGGAATTTCGCCCAAGGAATATGTAATAAGACTCAGAATAAAATATGCAAAGCAGCTTTTATCATCCGGAGAATTTTCGGTCACACAGGTAGCTTCTCTTTCAGGATATAGCGAGCCGTGTCATTTTTCACGCGAGTTTTCGCGCATTGCAGGCGTAGCACCGACTGAATTTGCACGAGACGGTTGAGTCCTTTCCGGGCTTGCAGATGCTCCGTAATAGATTAGTAAATAAATTTTTACATAAAAGAGGAACAAATCATGAAAAAACTTGGTAATTTGCTCATATTAGGTGACAGCTATTCAACCTTTACAGGCTTCGTACCCGAGGGCTATTCCTGCTGGTACACGCCCGGCGGCCATAACGAAACCGACGTCGATAAGGCAGAGGATTGCTGGTGGTATAAGCTTAAGGAGGCAACAGGCTGCATTATAATTGAAAACAACAGTTATTCGGGTGCGACGGTATGCAATACCGAAAGACCTCACCAAATAGGAACTTCATTTATAACGAGAGCAGACAGGCTTATAGCCGACGGCTTCTTTGCAAAAAATCGCATAGACACTATTATAATTCTCGGCGGAACCAACGATTCCTGGATTGATTCGCCTATCGGAGAAATAAAGCTCAATTCTATTGATGCGGAGGATAAAAAATACGTACTGCCCGCATTCGCGTATCTTATAAGCGCGCTTAGAGAAGCGGCTCCCAATGCTTTTATTCTTCCCGTGCTCAATTGTGACCTTAAGCCTGAAATAACAGACGGATTTGCAAAAATATGCGAAATGCTTGAAAATCCATGCCTGCGTCTTGAGGGAGTAAGTAAGCAGTTCGGTCACCCCGATAAGCAGGGAATGACCGACGTGAAAAATCAGATAATTGCATTTCTTGAAAAATTTATATAATACCTTGGTTAATAAGGTGGGCTATTCAAAAACATATGCTCATAAATGACGGTTGATTTTTTCAAAATCCTGTGGTAAAATATATTTCGTGTGAAAATTGCTTTGCCGCGGTTTTTACAATTATAAAGTTCGGAGAAAATATGAAAAGAAAAATAAAGTTTGCCGCAATTGTTGCCTTGCTCATTACCGCCGTGCTTGTGCTCGTATCTTGTTTTGAAAAGGACGGAGAGGGGAGCACGTACGGCCTGGAATTTCGTCTTAATGACGATGAGGAAGGATATACGCTTGTCGGCATCGGTGAATGCACCGAATCTGAAATTACGGTAGATGCATATAAAGGCTTGCCGGTGACTCGTATCGGAGCAGCTGCGCTATCGTATTCTTCGGCAATACGTAAAGTAACTCTGGGTGAGTCGGTGCTCGAAATAGAAGAGCATGCATTTTCAAACTGCCGTTATCTTTCGGATATAACTCTTCCGGAAAATCTTTCCGAAATAGGTAATTACGCATTCCGCAACTGCGCATCGCTTGAGAGCATCAATTTGCCCGAAAGTGTAAGCGAAATTGCCGACGGAACCTTTATGGGCTGTTCAAGACTCAAGTCTGTCAGCCTTCCTGCAGTCAGGTGTATTCACAAAGAAGCATTCCGCGATTGTGAGGCTCTTGAAACGGTTGTATTCTCTGATAATCTATACACGGTAGAGGAGTTGTCATTTAGTGGCTGCAACTCTCTTCGGGAGCTTGTGACCCCCGTTTCTCTCGTGGAAATCGGTGATTCTGCATTCTTCGGATGCAAAGGGCTTGAGAAAATAGTTCTTTCGGAATATGTGTTGAGCATAGGCAATAAAGCTTTCTCGAATTGTACGGCGCTTGAGGAAATTTCCGTTCACGCGGATAATGATATATATCGCGTCATTTCCGGTGCGCTTTGCACGGCTGACGGTAAGGAGCTTATTCAGTATCCCTTGGGAAATGCGCAGACCTCATTTACTGTTCCCGAGTCGGTAAGAAAAATACACTCGCGTGCCTTTTCATCAGCTCCGACTCTTAAGAGCGTGAGTCTATCAAAAACCGAGACGGTAGGATATGAGGCGTTCTGCGCTATGCCGGCATTGGCAGAGGTTGATTTCGGTATGGGGTTGACCTTTATTGATGAAAATGCATTCGCGTTCTGCGACCGTCTTCTCGAAGTAGTACTTCCCGATAGCCTTAAAGAAATAGGGAAGAGCGCCTTTTGGAGCTGCGATGCGCTCTCCTTTGCCGACCTTGGCGGCGGTGTGGAGGTTATGGGCGAGCACGCGTTTATGAACTGTAGCTCGCTTCGAACCCTCATCTTCCCCGTATCGCTTACCTCAATAGGTGAATACGCCTTCTGGGAATGCACGGCAATGAAGACGTCGTATTACACCGGTAGCCTTTCTGATTTCATCAAACTCAGTGAAAACGCAATAGGCATGGGAAATTACGGACTCGGAAACTCAAAAATCTGTATGTATTCCGAAACGGCACCCGATAAGTCGAGCTATTCGTATTACTGGTATTGGGGCGAGAACGGCGAGCCTGTAATGTGGTAGATTGATAGAACGTAAATAATAATTAAAAGAGGCGCGGAGCTGAATCCGCGCCTCTTTAGCTTGAATGCGAAAGCTTAAATTTTGGATAGGTCGGTGCAGGATAGAGTAGCAACACCGCCTTCGTTGAGTGCCTTCTCAAGACGCTCACCGTCCGATGCCTTGAGCACAACGTAAGCCTCGTCGGCTTCAATTGAAAGTCCGTACATATATTCAATATTGACACCGTTTTTGTCAATATCAGCGAGAAGCTCTTGAAGTGAGCCGACCTTGTGAGGTATCTTGATTATGCAAACGTCCGAAAGCAGAGAGGAAAAACCGCTATCGGTAAGCTTTTCCCTGCCGAGTGCAGCGTCGTCAACTATAAGCCTTAAAAGACCGAATTCGGTGGTGTCGGCAAGGCTGAGCGAAAGAATATTCACCTCATTAACCCTAAGAACGTCGAGAACCTCCGAGAGTCTTCCGGGTCTGTTTTCAATAAATACGGTAAGCTGTTTTACAAACATAATAGTTCTCCTTTTGAACTTTGCGACAGACGAGGCACAGAGTCTTGCCTCCCATGCCGTTCTCCCGTCATCATTTTACCGCGTCGTATCCGCGTAAGAATGCCGCCTTGTTTATCTCAACGGTCTTCTGCGGAACCGTTGTCTCAACCGTGTTAAGCCAAAGCTCACGCTCAAAGCCTATAAAGCTCGCCGCGAAACCAAGAACGACGGAGTTGAGAACCTTGCTGTTCTTAAGCTCAAGCGCTATGTCCATAGCGTCTATGGAGTATACCGTGTGAGATTTTGCAAGCTCCTCAAGTATATTTTCGGGGTACTGCTTAGCTCCGGTAACTACTGTCATCGGGTCGATTCTGCAATCGTTAACTACCAGCACACCGTCTTTTTTAAGAAAATGCGCGTATCTTTTTGCTTCAAGTCTTTCAAAGGCAATTATAACGTCAGCCTGACCCTCTTCAACGACAGGCTCAAAAACCTGCTCGCCGAATCTTACAAAGGTAACTACGCTGCCTCCGCGCTGAGCCATTCCGTGAACCTCGGAAATTTTAACGTCAAGCCCTGCGGCAAGTGCCGCCTTGCCTATTATACGGCTGGTCAGAAGCGTTCCCTGACCGCCAACTCCGACAATCATTATATTTTTCGTCATGTTATTTCTCCACCGTTTCAATCGCATTAAACTTGCAGTAATTTTTGCAAAGACCGCAGCCGTTACACATCGTAGCGTCAATTTTAACCTTTCCGTCTGAGCCCTTCGTAATTGCAGGACAGCCTATTTTCATACACGCCCCACACTTGCGGCAGGCATCTGCATTTACAAAGCATTTGTTCGGGAAGGATTGCCCCTTGAGAAGAACGCAGGGCGCCTTAGCTATAATAACAGTAAGAGTATCGCCCGCGGTGCTTTCAAGGATTGACGCCTCAAGCGATTTTACGTCAAAGGCATCAATTTCAAGCACACGGCTCACACCTACCGCACAGCAAAGCTGTGCAAGGTCGATAGCATAGGTAGGCTCACCCTTGAGCGTCTTTCCGGTTGCTGCATGCTCCTGATGACCGGTCATTCCGGTGGTACGGTTATCAAGAATAATAACGGTTCCGCTCGCCTTGTTGTATACCATGTTGATAAGCGAATTGATACCGGTATGTAAGAAGGTCGAGTCACCTATCACCGCAACCCAGTTCTTTATAAATTCCTTGCCGCGTCCCTTTTCCATTCCGTGAAGGGCGGAAATGCTGGCACCCATGCAAATAGTAGTATCTATAACGCCGAGAGGCGCAACCGCGCCAAGCGTGTAGCATCCGATATCTCCCGATGCGTGTATCTTAAGCTTAGAGAGAACCGAGAAAACGCTTCTGTGAGGACATCCGGGGCAAAGAATCGGAGGTCTTGCGGGAACGTCCTCCTTCTCAAACACCTTGTCGTCGCATCCGTAAATGACGCGCTTTAACATATTTGCGCTGTACTCGCCCTGCCTTGTGAACAGCTCCTTTCCGAGAACCGAAATTCCCCAGGCTCTGACCTGCTCCTCAATAACAGGCTCAAGCTCTTCAAATACATAAAGGGTCTTTACCTTCGATGCAAAGTCAAGAATAAGCTCCTTGGAAAGAGGATTGACAAGTCCGAGCTTGAGAATGCTCGCGTCGGGGCATGCCTCCTTTACGTACTGGTAAGCAACACCGCATGTGATAAAGCCTATCTCCGCGCTTCCAAGCTCCATTCTGTTTGCCGGAAGAGTTGCCGCATCAGCCGCCAGGCGAAGCTCGCGTTCCTCAACCTTAACGTGTCTGCCGATAGCAGATGCAGGCATCATTACGTACTTGGAAAGGTCACGGCTGTATTCCTTGTCGGCAACCTCAACTCTCGGACAGAGCTCAACTGCGCTCTGCGAATGAGCAAGCTTGGTTGTGGTGCGAAGGATAACGGGGGTGTCGTATTTTTCGCTGATTTCGTAAGCAAGCTTCATAAATTCCTTAGCTTCACTGCTGTCAGAGGGCTCAAGCACGGGAACGTGTGACGCGCGAGCAATCATTCTCGTATCCTGCTCATTCTGAGAGCTTGCAAGACCGGGGTCATCTGCAACGACGAATACCGAGCCGCCGCCAACACCGGTATATGAGAAGGTGTAAAGCGGGTCACTTGCGACGTTAAGACCTACGTGCTTCATGCACGCCATGCTTCTGACACCCGATATCGAGGCTCCAATCGCAACCTCGGCAGCAACCTTTTCATTAGGTGCCCATTCTGTGTAAACCTCGGGGTATTTTGCTAAATATTCGCTTATTTCCGTGCTCGGAGTTCCGGGATATGCGCTTGAGAGCTTAACACCTGCCTCAAATGCACCTCTTGCAATTGCCTCGTTGCCGAGCATTATTACCTTGTCTGCCACTTTACTTACTCCTTAAATCCTTTACTCTTTTTGCTTTTCCCTCAAATCTCTGAAGGGTGTTCGGGGAAACAGGGAGCACCCTCGCATCAAGTCCGAGAATTATCTTTAGTTTGTTTCTTACAGCATTCGTTATCTTTTCGAGAACCGCGAACGAGTCTGTACTTTCGGCAAGCTCAACCTTTACGGTAAGCTTATCAAGATAACCCTCACGCTCAAGTATAATTTCGTAGTGAGGTCCAAGCTCGGGGAAACTCAGAATTACCTCTTCAATCTGGCTCGGGAATACGTTAACGCCGCGGATTTTAAGCATATCGTCGCTTCTGCCCGAGAGGTTTTCCATTCTGCAGAAGGTTCTGCCGCAACGGCACTTTTCATAATAAAGACGCGTTATATCCTTGGTTCTGTATCTTATGAGGGGAATACCTTCCTTTTTGATGCAGGTGATAACCAGCTCACCCTGCTCTCCGGGTGCCAGAACCTGCTCGGTCACAGGGTCTATTATCTCGGGAATAAAGAAATCCTCGTTTATATGCATTCCGCAGTGCTCTGTGCATTCGCCGGAAACACCGGGACCCATAAGCTCGCTCATACCGTAGTTTGAGGTAATGAGCATATCTCGTCCCCAGTATTTGTGCATCTCCTCGCGCATAGCATCGGTCAGAAGCTCGCTGCCTACAAGGGCAATCTTAACCTTAAGGTCTTTCGAGGGGTCTATTCCCATCTCGCGCGCAACCTCCGCTAACCTAAGCGCGTATGAGGGGGTTGCAACGAGAAGCGAGGTTTCAAAATCCTGCATATACATTATCTGCTTTTCGGAATTTCCGGTTGAGGAGGGCACTATTGCCGCCCCTACCTTTTCAAGACCGTAGTGAAGTCCGAGCGCTCCGGTAAACATTCCGTAGCCAAAGCATATCTGCGCGGTGTCCGACGCAGACGCGCCTCCCATGCAGGCAATTCTGGCAACGCACTCTGTCCAAGTGTCCATGTCACCGCGCGTGTAACCGACGACGGTAGGCTTGCCGGTGGTTCCGCTTGAAGCGTGTATTCTCACAAGCTCGTCGCGGCCAACAGCGAAAAGTCCGAACGGATAGTTATCTCTCATATCCTGCTTAGTAACGAACGGCAGACGGCGCAGGTCATCAAGGCTCTTTATGTCCTCGGGACGAATACCCGCCTCGTCCATCTTTTTTGCATAGGGCTTAACCCTGTCGTAAACCCTGCGGACTGTTTCCTGAAGGCGCTCAAGCTGAAGTGCCTCAATTGCCTCGCGGGGCATCGTTTCTTCTTTAGACCAAATCATTTCAGTATTTCCTTATGTATTCGAGATACCGCAGCCGAGGGCTGCAGCCATTTTAAGTAGTTATTTTATTTCGCCCTCAAAGCTCTTGTCAAACGCTCCCGCTATAATTTCTTCGGAGGGTGCTTTGGTAAGAAGGCTTATGACGGCTGTTGCTATGAGAGAGAAAAGCATACAGATAACGCCAATCAGCGGAGATGACGCAACGCCTGCCTTAAGAACATCGCCGAATGCTGCACCTGCACCGCATTTATCGTATCCTATAACGAGGATAAGCGTCGCTGTCAGTATAGGAGAGGCAATAGTCGAAGTCCAGACTGCAGCACGGCTGACTCTGCGCCAGATAACACCAAGCACGTACGGACCGATAAAGCAGCCGGCAATGGTACCCCAGCTGAGTCCCATCATGTAAGCAATGGCGGCAATGCCGAATTTCTCGTTGAGAAGTGCGAGCACCACCGATATCACCACAAAGCCTAAGCAAAAGAGCTTCATAACGATATTAACGCGTCGGTCGTTGTCCACCTTGCCCTTGCGGTCAAGGGATTCCTTGTAGACGTCAACTGCGATAACCGAGGCGCCTGCAAGCGAAACGGAGGAAAGCGTTGACATGCTCACCGAAAGGATAAGAACCGCAATAACTCCGGTAAGTCCCGCAGGAATGGCGGTTTTCAGCATAGTCGGGATAACCTCGGAATCCGGAACACCGACAGTCTCTGGGAACAGTACGCTGAGCGCACCCGAAAAATATGCAACGAAGCCTATAACAAGAGCGAATACCGTGCTGACCACCACGCCCTGCGTGATAGCCTTTTTGTCGCGAATGGCATAATACTTATGTATCGTCTGAGGCAGAGCCCAAACACCGAGCGAGGTCAGAAGAATGAGAGAGATAAGAGAAACCGTGCTTCCGTAAAGTCCCGTGCTCTCCGCCTCAAATGTGAACCACGCAAGATTTGGATTTTCTGCGATAGGGGAAATATCCCAGGCAACGTTCTCTGAATTCATAAAGCATACTATCATGCAAACGACACCGATTATCATAATGATTCCCTGAATGAAATCCGACAGAGCCGTTGCAAAATATCCGCCGAAGAAAAGGTAAAGCGCCGTCAGCGCTGCCAGCACAACCGTGATTATCCAACCGGGAATTTCGAAAACAATGCCGAAAAGGCTTCCAAGACCGTTGTATACAGATGCGGAATAGGGGATAAGGAGAATAAATATAACAATTGCTGAATATAGCTTAAGTTTTTTGTCGCCGTATCTCTTTTCAAAGAAATCCGGCATAGTCTTGGCACCGAGGCGAGCCGTCATATTCTTGGTTCTCTTGGCAAGAACCAGCCAGGCAAGCAGCGTGCCGATAAGAGCGTTTCCTATACCAATCCAGACCGAAGCAAGACCGAAGGTTCTTCCGAACTGACCCGCATAGCCAATAAAGATAACCGCGGAAAAATACGTAGTACCGTATGCAAAGGCTGTCATCCAGCCGTTCAGACCGCGTTTGCCTGCCAGAAGAAAGTCGTTAACCGACCCGGAGCGATTTTTTGTATAAACTGCTATTCCAACCATGGCAAGCGCATAAAGTGCGAGAATAACGTAATCGAGCATTTTTTGAGACCTCCGAGCTAAACCGTGCGCCACGTCACGCAGCGCGCAAAATATTGTAAATTAAATAATAATATAGCATTGTACCACAATTTGTCGTATTTGTCAATTGCAAAAGCTAACTTTGCTGTCCAAAAATAAAAAGCGCGCCACGGAAGATTTTGTGCATTCTTTCCGTGGCGCGTGAGGATAAATCATGCTTTAGGCGTGTTCTGAGAAAGGATACGGCGGTTTTCCGATAGAGTAGACGCGAGCGGCAAGGTGCACCCGGCACGCAGCATACTTTTTCGGTAAACTTTATATCTGCGTCTTTGGCGTCAAATCGGTATTCTTTTACAGTATCGCTGCCTGTTTGGGCAACCTGTGGAATATTCTTAAATTAGGTTGACAATATCCTAAAATTTGTGTATAATATTAATACATATCAGTTATCAGCGGTTTTACACCGGTGAAGATGAGCCGCATTTAAAGGCTGAAGGAGACGTGAATATGAAGCTGAATACTAATCAAATCGTTTCGATTTCCGAGGCGAATCAGAATTTCTCCCGCGTGGCAAGACTCACGGATAAGCACGGTGAAATATATATTTTCAAAAACAATAAGCCCAAATACAAGCTCGTTGATATCGAAAAGGATACGGATATTGAAATGAGTGAGGATGAAAAGATAGATTTCGTGGCATCAAGAATTCTAAGAATTTACCGCTCCGCGTTTGAGGAGCTGGCAAAGTAATGCGAAAATGAAAGTCGGTGTTTGAAAATGATTAAGCTCACTAAAGAAAAAGCCATATGCCTTCACACCCTGCTCTGCGAAGCAACGGGAGGTGACGCGGGAGTTCGTGACGTAGCTCTGCTTGACAGCGCGCTTGAATCGGCGTTTGCAACCTTTGACGGTGAGGAGCTTTACCCGACCGTCACCGAAAAAGCTGCCAGAATAGGACATTCCCTCGTATCAAATCACGCCTTCGTCGACGGAAACAAACGAATAGGAATCCTCATTCTTATGACCTTCCTTGAGGTGAACGGAGTAAAGCTCCGTCCGACGAATGCCGAGCTGTCACGCGTCGGTCTTGCTCTTGCCTCGGGCGAGATGGGATATGACGGGCTCCTTCGCTGGATTACGGAGAATCAGTAAAATACAAGTTATTGCAGAATAAAAATAAAAGTCAAAAGAGGATAAAGGATATGAATTTTACCGAAATTGCAAAGACGCGGCAGTCCTGCCGCAATTACGACGGCGAGCGTGCCGTCGAGGACGAGAAGCTCTCGCGCATTCTTGAAAGCGCGTGCCTTTCACCGTCAGCCTGCAACGGACAGCCGTATAGCATAACGGTATGCCGCGGTGATATTGCCGATAAGATTGGCGCGGCAACGCGAGGGGTGGGAATAAATAAATTCACCGAGAACGTGCATCTTATGCTGGTTATCTCCGAGGAACCGTATACCGCGAAGGCAGCGCTCGGCGCAAAGCTCAAGAAAAACGATTACCGTTCCATAGATATCGGTATTCTTGCCGCGTATATAACCGCCGAGGCGGCAGCGCAGGGAATTGGCAGCTGTATCATCGGCTGGTTTAACGATGCCGAAATCCGCAAAATCTGCGGCACAGACGCTCCGACTCGCCTCGTGATAGCACTTGGCTATCCCAAGGAGGACGACGTCCTGCGCGAGAAAAAGCGCAAGAGCCTATCCGAGCTGGTCAAATTTACGTAATGAAGTCTCTTGCCTGCCTGAAATATTCGAAAAAACAGGTGTACCTTTGCGAAAACGGCGGTTTTTGCGTGTAGGAAAAATTTGCCGCCATGACGCCCGAAAACCCAAACTGCTTTGTCAGCGGTGCAGGCTTTCGGATTTAAAATTGCTAAAACTGCATAAAATCCGGACAAAAAACTGTTGTCCCTTACCTGACTCACTTGTGGTGCGAGTTCTGTAAGGGACAACTTTTTTCATTATTTAACTTTCAATTTCCCATTTTCAACCGTCAACCTGATTTATGCCGCTTTTTGACTATTATTGTTTGCATTATTCGCGGTTTCGAGCATATTCTCAATAAATATCCCGTACCCCTCGGTTGGGTCTGCTACGAGCACATGCGTCACCGCCCCCACCAGCTTGCCGTCCTGAATTATCGGGCTGCCGCTCATTCCGCGAACGATGCCGCCGGTAAGGGCAATGAGCGCGGGGTCGGTAACCTTTATGCGAAACGACTTGTTTCCGCGGCAGTCGCGGTCGATTTCGGATATCTCAACCGAGAAGCTGTGGCTTTTTCCGTTCTTGACGGTTGAAATTACAGTTGCAGCCCCCTCCTTAACGTCGTATCGGTTGCCCACCTCAATTGCTTGTAATTCGGAGGTAAGCTCATCGCAGGCGTCGTCTGAAAGATAGCCGAAAACTCCGCATTCGCTGTTTGTCGTGAGGTTGCCTATAACCTTGTCCGTCAGAATTCCGCGAAGCTCGCCCGGGGCTCCGCGCTCTCCTTTTACAGCACCACCGAGCACGACAGTCGTAGCTTCACCGCCGTTCATATCGAGAACCTTGCCGCCTTTACCCTCGCAAACGCCGTGCCCCAGTCCGCCAAAGGCGCGCGTTTCGGGGTCTATATAGGTTATTGTGCCAATGCCGCTGGTGGTGTCGCTCAGGCTAGCGCCCAGACGGTAGTCCTCACCGAGCTTCGTTGGCTTTACGGTAACTGTTATGACCTTTCCGTCTCTGTCAACGGTCAGATAAATCGGCTTGCCCTCTGATGCCCGGACCTGCGCCTTAACGTCGGATACCGTGTGCACCTCCTTGCCGCAAACCTTAATTATTCTGTCGTTCTCCATAAGTCCCTCACTATCCGCTTTGCCGTTTGGCACAGCAGACGTAACGCGTACCCCCGTGCCGTGTATTTTTATTCCGAAGGCCTCTCCCGCAGGGCAGAGGAGAACCGTTTTTGTCGGTGCCTGACGCCCGCTCCCCTTCCCGAATAATAGCTCGTAAAATCTTGAGCCGACCTGACGTTTTTCGTTTTCGTCAACAGCTCTTTTTGCTGTGGCAGTATGTGAAATCGCCGATATATATAGTTGTTCGTCTGCTTCGTTACTGTCTTTTAAAGCTATGCACTCGCAGCAATCTTCTCCGTATGCAGCCTCCTCTGAAGCGGCACTTGAATAGACGGTATGAGCCCCGATGATGCAAAGCAGATAAATAAGCAGCAGAACGAATGCCTGTGCCCTTGTTTTTTTCATCGCTGGAATTCCTTTTCGTTTGATTTTACATTTAATTTGCGCTGTAATCCGTGTCGTTATGTGTTACAATTTAAGCCAAAAACAACGCTCAATTAGTATGAATATATCAAAAAAGCGAAGTCGTTTGTATGAGTTTTTTGGTGCTCGGGTGAAGCATTCAAGCAAAAAAACAGCAGCACCGATTGCGGCACTGCTGCTTATGCGTGTTTTCAGTTTTCGACTGCGTTAAGAAGCGAACGGTAAATTTTGAGCTCGCTGCGCGCGTAGATGCTAAGCGCCGTAACGTCGGACGCCTCCGCAATAAGAACGATACAATTTTTGTATCTGCGCATCGTGAATCCGGAGCGTGCCGCTATCGCATTGAGATTTTCAAGCTCCTTTTCCGAAAGCTCGTTCGGGTTGAATTTGAGCGTAACGCGAAATTCGTCCTCCTGCTTCGAAAAGCTTATCGTCAAAGGCCGATTGCCGTAGAGCTTTTTCAGAATAAACGCAATAATATGCGAATATCCGTCAGGGCAGACGTGTATAACCTTGAAATCTCGGGAGTCCGCCTCGTATTCGCAAGCACCGGCAAAGCGTTCTTCAAGAAAAGCGTGGCACTCTTGTGCAAAGGCTATGGTATCAATGTACGTTTTCTCGAATTTGTGGGGTGCCGTGTCGGGTTTTGAAAGATTTTTCTTTAGCATTTCCGTATTAGTCCATACTTATTTCGCTTCTGTCAAGCTCGTCGGCAAGCGGCTCCTCGGTTACGGATTGAGCAAGGCTGCTCTTTGTATCCGCTATGAGCTTTCCTATCAAATTGTCCTCGTATACCGTGTAAATATCAGCCCTGGCGTTCTTGAAGAAATCATCGCTTTTTTCTACTTTATAGAGAATGTAATAGATTTCGGCGGTGTCGCTGGTAACCGTTATAAGCTCACTCGTCTTGCCTATATCCAGTGCAAATGCAGCCTCGGTAAGCTCACCGAAAATTTTTGGATTTGAGCTGTATTTTCCCAAAAGCATACCTTCGGTGGCATCTGTTGCAACGGTTGCCGTGTTCTTTATAATGCATTCTGCAACCTCAGCCTCAGTATCGCAAGCAGCTATCTTGTCGCGAATCTGCTGTGCCGTTTCCTCGGAGAAAACTCTTGTATCAAGCGTTGCAAGCAAAACGCGCACGGAATCGCTTCCCTCGTAAAAATCCTCTACGTCATCATCGTCGTAGTCAAGATTACTCTTGTCAAGCTTATCCCCTTTGGAATCATCAAAGTCCTCACCTTTGTAGTAGCTTACTATATCGGAATAGGCAAGAGAATATCTTATAAGCAGCTCGCTGACGGAATAATTGAGATAGTTTTCCTTAAGTGACGAAAGATAAGCCTCATAATCTCCCATAAATCCGTCTACCGCAGAACCGTCGGGCGAAATACCGCCGTCAACGCTCATTTCAATAAGCTCGGTGATTTTCTTGTCGTAATCGTTGGAATAAGGCTTAAGACCAAGCTTGTCTGCCAGGTGAAGCACGGCAAAAATATCTGCCGCCTCGTTTACTATTATTTCATCAATTTCGTCAATGTATTTATCCTTGTCCTTGCCTTCCCATACGCTCTCGTCACCGCCGTCAACCTGACTTTTGTAGGTAAGAAACAGCGCGCGGTAAAGCTCGTATTTCAGCTCGTATTTTTTTCCGTCAAGCGCAAAGCGCATGACTACGCGCGCCTCCTCCTCGGTACTCGGAACAGGCTCGTATTTTGCACTGCAGGCGGCAAGCGATAAAACCGCCGCAAAAATCAGTGTCAGGCATAGAAGTTTTTTTAGCATATGTATCACCCTTTTTTATTCTTTCATATAACATTTTATCAAATAACAGAGAATAAATCAAGAGATTAAAAAATTTTAATAAAAGGTTTGAATTTTATTTCGGTTTATGTTAAAATAAAGAAAAATAACAAGAAAAGAGGAAAAGGTATGGAGGAATTATATACAATCGCTCTTTCGGAAATAATAAATGAATTTAATCTTGAGTCGCTTTATTTGCCAACCCTGCCCGAAAATATAGAGATAAGCTGTCCCAGAGTCAGCCGTCCGGGTCTTCAGATTGCAGGCTTTTACGATTACTATGAGGCTGCAAGATTGCAGATTATAGGAAAAATGGAATACGCCTATCTTGCAAAGCTTCCCGCAGATGAAAGGATACAGCGCCTGCGTGAATTTATGGCATCAGGGCCTATCGGTGTAATAGTTACCTCGTCTGCCGCCGTTTCAGACGATTTTATAGAAATCGCAGAGGAGCACGGCATTCCCGTAATGAGAACTGCTCAAAGAACCTCTGAATTTATGGCAGCGCTTATAGCGTATCTTAATGTCCAGCTCGGACCGCGTATCACGCGTCACGGCGTTTTCATAGAGGTGTACGGCGAGGGTATTCTTCTGCTCGGAGATTCCGGTGTCGGTAAAAGCGAAACCGCTATTGAGCTTGTTAAGCGAGGACACCGCCTGATTGCAGACGATGCGGTGGAGATAAAGCGCGTTTCCGCAACCACTCTCGTAGGTCGCGCTCCCGAGATAATCCGCCATTACGTAGAGCTTCGCGGTATCGGTATAGTTGACGTAAGACGTCTTTTCGGTATGGGCTCTGTTAAAATGACAGAAAAAATAGATATGGTAATCAAGCTTGAAAACTGGCAAGAGGGCAAAATGTATGACCGCCTCGGTATAGAAGAGGAAACAATGGATATCCTCGGCATCAAGGTTCCCATGATTCTTCTCCCCGTCAGCACAGGTCGAAACCTCTCCGTCGTAATAGAGGTTGCCGCCATGAACAACCGCCAGAAGCGTATGGGGTATAATACGGCAGAGGAATTCAACAAAAGGCTTATGGAATCGATGGGTAATTAATACCCTCTCTGAAGCATAATTTTCAGCGCTTTTCGCGTTCGATTCTTCGACAAAACCGAACGCCATATACATAAAAACACGAGATAGATATGCACAAAATGCAATATCTACCTCGTTTTTATTTGATTATACTTAGTGTTGGGCGAGTTATATTTTTCTCGTCTTCATCTTCCTTGCTATTAAGGTTAGCACCAGCATAATAACGTAAAGCGTACCGATGATAATGAATATGGCAGGCCAACCGAACTTATCTTTGACAAAACCAAAGAGCGATGCTTGAAGTGCGGCACCCATATATACAGCCCAATCAAATACACCTATAACGGATGATGAAAAAGCTTTGCCTCCGATATCGCCTGCTATAGTCCAAATAACGCCGGTTACCATTGCGAATACACCCAATATGAAAAGCATAATTGACGCAAACAGTTGCGTTTTTATGAGAGGGAATATTATCATACCTCCAAAAGTGATAAGGGATGCGATGATTAGCATAGGCTCGCGCTTGCCCTTAAGAAGCTTGTCTGTTATTATGGGGAAGACAAACATTGCGCATGCTTGACCGAACGGCAAGAGTATTGAACTGAAAATTCCGTCTTTTATAGAAAGACCCAATTCTTCCATGAAATAGGTTGGAACCCAAGTTAAAAGCCCGTATCTACCAATACCTGCAATTGCTGAAATTAAGCAAAATACCCAAACTTTAGGCTCAGTGAACAAAACTTTGTACGGATAAATAAAGCCCTTTTTCTTGATTTCTTCCTGAATTGCCGAATCGCGCTCGCTGTCTTCGTCCATAATAGGTGCAAAACCGACCTTTTCTGGAGAATCGTGGAAGAAAAATATAAGAGCAACAATCATAACCACCATGGGTATCATAGGTAGTCTAAACGCGGCACGCCAACTCCACTCGGGGTTGAGCTCTAAACACAAAAGTATAGTAAGATACGTTACTACTTGAGCCATTCCCGAGAAAAAGGTCGCAAGTCCTGTCGAGAACCCTCTTTTGCTTTTTGGCCACCACTTATTTATAACACCAAGACCGTTAGACCATAGCATTGATTGGAAAAAGCCGTTAAGTCCCCATAAGATAGCAATTACCGTAATGCTGTGTTGAAATGAAATTACAACGTTTAATATAGCGCTTGCAATTATTCCGAAAATTATAAAACGCTTATATCCAAATACAGCGCCTAATCTTCCGTTAATTAATTGACCGAATGCATAGCACCAAAATAAAGATGACGAAACTATGCCAAGTGCAGCCGTCGTTGACCCTAAATCTTGGGCCATCTGAGTCATGACAAGGTTTATGTTTTGACGGCCGTTATAGAAGAACAAGTAAGTAAACCCAAAACTTAGTAACGTAAGCCAGGCGAATTTTTCGAACCTTTTAGTTTGTTTGCTTTCGTTTGATGAAACAGTATTTTTATTCATTGTCTTAGCTCCAATTTGCAAAATAACAGTAATAATTGTATAAAAAGACGGTGGATTGTCAATGCGTAAATTTGAAAAGATAGAACGTTAATGCGGCTTGCGGCAAAGGAAACTCTTATAGTGCTTCGATGCTTTTGAGGTTTTGCTCTATTTTATATTTTCTGTTCTTTTCTTTACAAGCACGATATATGCCGCTTCAAGCCCTACCGCAACGCAGCTTGCGATAATCGCAAAGACGAGTGCCGCACGTTCGTGTGTATTCATAAGCGAAATATTGGCGCGAACACGCTTTTCGTCAATGCTTGTGGCTTCGAGAATTTTTTGGATGTATTCCTTCTGCTCGGAGTTCTTTGATTTGCGGTAGTCCTTTCTGAGCTCTTCTATTTGTAAAAGAAGATTTTCTCTTGCCGTCAGTTCGGAGGAAAGCTCGCCTGCTTCAAGAGTACCCTCGTGGGCGTGAGCATCAAGCAAAACGGCAAAATTTCCCGAAGCAATAGCCTCTTGCCGTTCCTCAGGCGTCCCGACGGTCTTGATAAGCGGAAGAGATGAGCAAAGAATAAGCAAAAACGAAACGCAAAGCGCAAGGGCTTGACGGCGGTGCTTTACGTGCCTGCCGCGAACAAGTCTTGCAGCAAGAGAGGTTGCGCCGAAGCAAGCAACGGCAGGAAATATAACAGCCGTGGCGTAGGCGTATATCATTTGAAGACCGACCTTGCGCTCGGCATCCTTTTTGGCATCGCTCATAGCCTTTGTGCGTGCCGCATTGTACTCGCTTTCGTTCTCGAAATCGTCGGGCTTCAGCTCTGAAACGTATTCTTCACTGAGTAAGGCAACGCAGCCTTCGCGCATTTTCTCCGATGCATTTTCATATTTGCCAAGCATTGAAAGCGAGCTGAGGCAAACTGCCGAGATAATGACGGCAAACAGCGCGATTGCCGTTATGCTCTCTATTAAAACTGCCTTTTTTTCAAAGCTCGCATCGAAAGCTCTGACGGCAGCGCATATGACAGCGCTGACCGACGCGCAGATTATGATAAGCACAGCCCCCGCGCCAAGCGAAGCACCGCCTCCGCAAAGAACCGCGAAAAACGTCACGGCAGTAAGCATACCGCCGATAAACCATACACTAAGCCCTGCCGAAATATCGCAAAAAAGCGAATACTCGCCAAGCTCGCCGCGGCGGTTCTTCAGCTTCAGAACAGCCGCCAGGGCACGTGTAATGAATATCGCAGCTCCTATAACAGCAAAAACGAAGCAAAGGAGCGAGCAAATCAAAAACATAACCGACTTAATTCGGCTGTATACGGCAGCGTCATCCGGCGTATCCGAATCAAGCTCACGGATATTCCACCGCGCTTCACCGTCAAGGAAGAAATAGGTTGAGCAGATGCGCGAGAAATCTTTCTCGCCAAGCTTTTGGTAAAGAAGCTCGGTATCCTCTTCTGTTCCGTAGCTTTCAAGCGTAACCGATAGCTTTTCTGTGGCAGCCTCAATTGCCTCCGAGTTAAGCTTTTCCTCCTCGCTAAGCTTCAGAACTCTCGCCTCTCTCTTTTTAAGACTTTCCTTGAGGGCATCGTTGCCCGGGCTTGCCGTTATCTGTGTTTCGAGAATGGCGATTTCATTTCTTAAAACCGAAATTTCGGTTTGCTGCTTGATGAGCCGCTCCTCGCGAAGCTCAAGCTCTCTTTCAAGCGACTGAACCGTGTCTATAAACACAATGTCGCGGCGGTTTAGCAGATATTCGATAAGCCACGGAATACCGATGCGGTATTCCTCGGTGTAAATTGCCTGAGAGGTGAATTTTCCCTCGGTGAATTTAGGACCTATATCGACCGAGTCGGCGTTAACCGTCGCAAAGCTCAGAAACGGAGCAATTGCAGAGCTCAGCAGCAAAACCGCAATTGCCAGAGTGCATAGCACCGTAATTTTATTTTTCATATAAGTTCTCCCGAACAAATGTACGTCTGCGATTATTATACAGCCACGCGCGCAATTTGTCAACAAAAATCTGTTTCGGCAGTTTTTGCACAGCTTTGGCCGAAAATTAGGCAAACGCACAGTTTTTGCTTCGGTCATAAATTTTTGCCGTTTTGCATAGTCTTAAACGGAAAAACTTTGCGGAGGCAAGATTATGGAAAACAACGAAAGAATAAACGGCACCGTGAGGGGAAGCGGTGCGTCAGAGAAAATTGTAAGACTCTCCCCGATAAGTAGCTCTGCCGATTTTTTATTGCCCGATTATATGGGGGACGTAAAAAGAATACTGAACTATTCGGCTAAGATTGTTCCGTCCGGCAAATTCGTCGGAGAGGATAGCGTTTCGTTCTCCGGTACGGTTTGTTACAGCGCCCTTTATCTTGACAGCGAAAATCGGCTTACGGAGGCAAGCTTCAGCTCCGACTACGAATGCGAAGCAAAAAGCAGCGAGCCGACGGAGGATGCCGCCATCTTTTGCGAGCTGTCGCAGCTTTCGCTAAGAGCGCAGGGACCGCGGAAAATCTCGGCAAAGGCAACACTGAATCCGGAAATTACTCTTGCCGTACGAAGAGCGCCGTCCTGCCCGGAGTCCTGCGAGGGACTTGAAATCCTCGAAAAGACGCTTTACGAGAAAACCGTGGAAATTTTGAGCCTTGGCACAAGAGAATATTCGAACGATGCGGCAAGACTGGAGGGCGTCGGCGCCGACGGCGTCGAGGTTTTGTTCTGCGGAGGCGAATTTGTTGCGGGTGATGCAGAGTGCAAGGACGGAAGGGTGTATATAAAGGGTGAAATCGACCTTTACGCCCTGCTTCTGATAGACGGAGAAACCACGCTGCGCATTGAAAAGAATATACCGGTCGAGGAGAATGCCGAATGTGAGTGCGACTGTGCCGACGTATCGGTTGAGGGTATTCTCGCCTCGGTTCGCGCTACGGTAAGCGATTTGGAGGAGCACGGTGAGGGGGAGCAGAGGTGTGCACTCGTTCGGCTTGATGCTTCCGCGGAATATAACGCGCGTCTTTCCTATAACAGAGAAAGAAGCGTCGTCTGTGATGCATTTTCCACCTCCCGAAGCTGCGAGTGTCAATACGATAGCTATACTTACGGTGAATATATCACCACCGCAACCGATGAAAAAATTATTGAAATCGAGGTTGAAAAGAGCGAAACTGAAGCACAGGATATAGCCGATATTCTCAGCACGCATGCCACCGTCAAGCTTATAGAGTCAAAATTGAATGAGGGAAATCTGTATTACGAGGCTGAAATTTGCGCCACCGTTCTGGTTCAGACGTCTGCCCCCGGGCAATTCGCCTCCTGCAAGTGCTCAAAGCGTATCAGTGATAAAATCAAGATAGGTCGCGAGTGCGGTGGAGCAGCCTGCAAGACCCGAGCTCTGCTCACAAATGCCTCCGCTTCGCACGATGCTAAAACTCTGACGGTTAAGTGCACTTTGAGGATTGAGTCGGATATGACGCGCGAGAAAACCGCAAAAACCGTCAGCGCCGTAACCCTCGGAGAAACGTTCCCCGATGAGTCAAGGTGCCCGGAAATTACGGTTCTTTATCCCGAAAAAGACGACACGCTGTGGAGCATCGCGAGAAAATATAGCATAAGCGTAGTAAAGCTTGCCGAGGAAAATATGCTTGACGGAGAATGCATTGCATCTTGTGCCGATACCTCTGTGGCATCGGTACCTTGTCTGATTATTGAAAAAGGACTCGGCTGAATTTAAACAGTAAGCACGGCTGCCGCCTTCGGCTATAACCGAACGAAAAAGAGCGGAGATACTTTTAAAACAGGTATCTCCGCTCTGAATTTATGCATATTTGCATTTAAAGGTCGAAATTCTATCAATTTCTTCATCGCTTATTTGTTCTATCGCCGTTTCCTCGTTAAGCGTGCACCGGTACGCTTCTCGCTCGTCAGCCGACGGTTTCTGCTCTGAATCCCTTTGCCCATTTGTTCCGAGTCATTAAGAATTTGCTGTTCCTTGAATTTTTACTGTTTTCCTTTGGGTTTTATCCAATTCTTAATGACTCAGCCCACTTGGCTGTTATTAATTTTGCTTTGCTTTATGGCAGGGCGTGTACGGTTTTATTCCTGCTCGAGCCAGTTTTTGCCGCAGGTGACGTCAACCGTCAGCGGTACGGAAAGCTCGGCAACGCCCGACATTTCCTCTGCAAGTATACGTCCAACACTTTCGGCACGCTCGCGCGGTGCCTCAACGACAAGCTCGTCATGAACCTGCATAACAATTTTTGCATTCGGCTCTTCCTTCGCAAGCCTGTTATATACGCGTATCATAGCCAGCTTCATAACGTCGGCGGCGGTTCCCTGAATAGGAGCATTCATCGCAACTCGTTTTCCGAACGCCTTAAGCATTTTGTTCGATGAGGTAAGCTCGTGTATATATCTTCTTCTTCCGAAAAGCGTTTCGGTATATCCGCGCGTCTCCGCCTCCTTGACAACGTTCTCAAGATAGCTGTCAATCGAGGGGTACATCATAAGATAGCTTTTGATATATCTGTTAGCCTCGGATACCGTTGTTCCTATGTCTTTGGCAAGTGAAAATCCGCTGATGCCGTAAACTATGCCGAAATTAACAGCCTTTGCGCGTTTGCGCATCTCGTCATTTACAGCCTCCTCGGGTACGGAGAAAACAGCAGAAGCGGTCTTTCTGTGAATGTCAACGCCGCACCTGAATGCCTCGGACATTGAGTAGTCACCCGAAATATGAGCAAGAAGCCTGAGCTCAATCTGAGAATAGTCGGCATCAATAAGAAGATTTCCCTCGTCGGCTACGAAATAACGGCGCATCTCTCTGCCCATCTTGGTGCGTATGGGAATGTTCTGTAAATTAGGCTCAGCACTGGAAAGTCTGCCCGTAGCAGTCAGCGTCTGCTTGAAATCGGTATGAATCCTTGAATTCCCGTCAGTGAGCTTCGGCAAAGCCGCAGCATAGGTGTTCTTCAGCTTCATAACCTGTCGGTATTCCAGTATATCGTCTATAATGGGCGAAAGCGGACGGAGCTCCTCAAGCGTCTGCGCGTCGGTTGAAAATCCGTTAGCGTTTTTCTTCTTTTTGTAAGGAAGTCCCAGCTTTACGAAAAGCACCTCGCCAAGCTGCTTTGGGGAATTGATATTAAAAGGCCCCATAGCCTGCATATATATTCTCTCCTGCAGGTCATCAGCAAGCTCGGATAGGGCATCAGCAAACTCAAGCATGCCACCCGTGTTGACTTTGAAGCCGTTTTTCTCTATTTCCGCAAGTATGGGGAGAAGAGGTGTTTCTATATCGTCAAGAACACTCTCGCCGCCGGCGTCACAAACCTTGCTTCTCAGTATTTTCTCAAGCGAAAGAATCGATGCGGGATATGGTAAATTGTCCTCTGCAATAGCGTTCATATGCTCAGAAAACAGCGAAGCGAGAGAGGACGGCTGACCCGGATAAAGAACGTAGGCGTAAAGGTCAAGGTCAAGCAGCTTCACGTCGCACGACGGATTAATGCCTATATTCCAAAGCTTGTGGAGTATATGCTTCGCACGGTAACAAACGAGCTCACGCTTGCCGCAGAAGAGCTGCGATATCTCCATGGGCGCGCCCGTGTAGCGTAAATTCTTCGTTCCGTCGGATAAATAGAAGCTCTCACCGTCAAGGAAAAAGCCAAGCCGACCTTTAAGAGAGAGCAGCTCATCGGCAGTAGCATCGGCAAAATCCTCTTTTAGCACGATAGGCATAAGATTACCATCGGATTTTGAGGATATACCGATATCCGTGTCAAGTTCTGACTGTGATTTTGTCTTAGTTTGCTCCGATGTATCGGCATTTTCTGAGCTGTTTTTCGATAATTTTGTCAACTCTTGTTTACTTTCTTGGTTGCTTGCCGTTTTTATGCGCTCTGCGAGCTTGAATTTGACTATAAAAGAATTAAGCTCAAGCTCGGAAAATTTTTTGTAAAGTCCCTCGCAGTCCATTTCGCGAAGCCTCAGCTCCTCAAGACTCTTGCCAATAGGCGCGTCGGTGATGATTTTTGCGAGCTTTCTTGAGAGAAATGCGTTGTCGCGGTCGGCTTCAAGCTTAGCTCTGACGCCCTTTGAAATTCTCTTATCGTCGAGATTTTCATATATGCTCTCAAGATTTGTGAAATTCTGAATAAGAGCCGCGGCGGTTTTCTCACCGATGCCTCGAACTCCGGGAATGTTGTCCGAGCTGTCACCCATGAGTGCCTTCATATCAACGAAGCACTCGGGGCAAATCCCGTACTTTTCGGTAAATTCGGCTCTTCGCATAACCTTGGTATCTCCGGTACCTGCAAGAAGCACCGTGATTTTATCGTCTATGAGCTGGAGCAGATCGCGGTCACCTGAGAGAATATAGCTCTCTATATCCGCTTCACCGTGTGCCATATAGGCAACCGTACCCTGAATATCGTCGGCCTCATAGCCGGGAAGCTCAAGCACGTTAATTCCCATAAGCCTCAGGCATTCCTTTGCTTCGGGAAACTGCTCAAGCAGCTCGGGGGGAGTTTCGTGCCTGCCTGCCTTATACTCGGAGTACATTTCGTGACGGAACGTGGGTGCCTTGAGGTCGAAGGCAACAGCGGCATAATCGGGGCGTAAAAGCTCCATTTGCTTGCTTATTATGTTTATCATTCCGTATATCGCGTTGGTGTGCTTTCCGTTTTTTGCGGTAAGGTCGCGTATTCCGAAGAAAGCGCGGTTTATTATGCTGTTTCCGTCAACGACGAGAATTTTCTTCATTATTATATATACCTTTCAAAAAAGGGTGTTTAAGTCTGTTCTGTGGTTGCTTCACCGCCGTCTTCGGTCTGCTCATCATCGCCTGCGTCTGAAGCATCGGGGGATAATACCGTTTCAACCTCGGAGATTGACTCTTGCGAGCTTGGTACGGTGCCGTAATCTGCGCTATCAATGGATTGGTCGGCCGTGGCAAAGTTCTCTTCCAATGCGTTTGCCTCGTCTTCGAGGACGGCGTCTTCTGACGGGATTTCGGGAGCATCACTTTCAAGAACTGCACTGTCACGCTTGGCGGCAGCGGCTTTAAGACTTACGGTCACGGGGCTTTCCTCGTCTTTTGGGCTAAGGAATGCCACGATGAGTCTGGCCGTTATAAAAATGCAAAGTGTGAGTGTGAGGATGCTTTCGTAAAGACTGTTGGAAATCATATTTCCGGATGCTGCATAGTAGATAAGCGAGGGGATTGCGGAGTAAGCTGTAAGAAGTGAAGCCGAGAGCCCGAATGCTGTGTATGCTCCCCATCTGTCACGACCTATCGAGAGGCGGGTTTCGTAAAGGAAGAAGAGTGCCGAAACCAGATATGCCATCTGGTCGACGGTTTTGTTGGGCGCGTTCATTGGTAAGCTCGTTGTAAAATAGAGGTATGCCGAATAAAATCCGAGAAAGGCAACGGCACAAAGCCCGAGGTAAGCACGTGCATCGGAATTTCTTGTCTGATCTGTGGCTGTAAGCACGAAATGAAGGATTGCAAGAACGCCCAGCGTGAAAAGTATAGGCTCAAGAAGAAATGCAAGCCTGTCCGAGAGAATATTCGGAAATTTGAAAGAGGTGCTGTAACTGAGCGTCTTTACCAGCAAGGAATTGGAAAGTATACCTACGGATAAAAACGCCAGAGCCGCGCAAACGGCACCCGTGGGAATGAAGGTTGCGGGGGTCGAGAAGCTGGCAACAAAGCGCGTTCCGCGCCTTACGGTAAATAAAGAAGACAGAAGAAGAACCGTAAATGCTACAACGGTATAGCTTGATATTTTGTTAAGCAACGAGGCTGTGAAGTATCCGCTTGAGACGTCGTATGAGCTGAACAGTGCTATACACCTGAGCGTAACCGTAGCCACAACGGCTATGGCGAGTATTAAAAGATATATGCTTTTTTTGCCAAATCTGCGAGTCATTTTGTGAAGATTTCCTTCCTTTATATTATATATAGCGCACGTGAAAATTAAAATTCAGGCAAGCCGCAAGCTGTAATTTGCGGTAAAAATTCAAGCCAAAATGGCAGAATCGTCAGGTACGCGCACCGATTTGTATGCTTTGTATTTTGCATCATTTTTTGACTTTCGAGCTCTGCAAATTCAAATCCATACTGATATTTTACAATATAATTGTTAATAAACTGTTAATTTATCAAATATAAGCCAAAAAATATGTTAAAAGGGTATTCGAACTGTGCAAAACATTGTCTTTTGTGAAATATGCACAAAAAAATCTTAAAAAGTTCTCCAAAGTTTTATATTAGAAAAAAGGAAAATTTTTTCGCAATTATTGATTTTTATATAAATATAGTGTATAATGATTGAGCTTGATATGCAATGATACGGGAGGTTGCTGCCTGGCGGGCAGGGAATTTCCGGGGAGCAAGCTTGGTTTAAAACCATGCGGAGCAAGCTGCGTTTGCATTCGATTCGTTTAGCACTGCGGATAGGCTGTTCGAATCGTTTTCTAAGGGGTGTCGAAGAAACGCCCGGCGCGGTGTGAAACCTCAAACGCTCTTCTTAAGAGTCATTCGAGCAATAATTAAGACAGAATTTAAGAAGGAGGACACAAAAATGGCACAGGGAAAAATCAGAGTTCGTCTGAAGAGCTATGACTCAGCTATTATCGACGCCGCAGCAGCGAAGGTAGTTGACGTAGCAAAGAGAAACGGAAGCAAGGTCAGCGGTCCTATTCCGCTTCCTACCGACAAGGAGATAGTAACCATTCTCCGCGCGGTTCACAAGTATAAGGACAGCCGCGAGCAGTTCGAAATGCGTACGCATAAGAGATTGATCGACGTAATCAACCCCCAGCAGAAGACTATTGAGGCTCTTATGAGCATCGAGCTTCCTGCAGGCGTTGAAATCGAAATCAAGGCGTAAAGCAAGCCGCCTTGAATTACCCGAAGCTTAAAACCCAAAGCGGAGGGCGGGGAGCTTCAAATCCCCATCACCACGGCCTCGTGGTCAAGTTGGCGGGATCGCGTAAGCGAAAATTCAAACCTGTCAACCAATAACCTTAGGAGGAAAAAATGAAAAAAGGCATTATCGGCAAGAAGCTGGGTATGACCCAGATCTTCGATGCAAAGGGCAACGTGATACCCGTAACCCTGATTGAAGCAGGTCCCTGCGTGGTAGCACAGACAAAGACCGTCGAGAACGACGGCTATGCAGCTATTCAGCTTGCATATGAGGACGCTAAGGAAAAGAACCTCACCAAAGCTGAGATGGGCCATCTTAAGAAGGCTGGCGTAGGCGCCAAAAGACATCTCAAGGAATTCAGACTCGATGATTGCGCAGCATACGCTGTTGGTTCAGTGGTAACCGTCGATACCTTCGCCGAAGGCGAGAAGGTCGACATCACAGGTATCACTAAGGGCCGCGGATACACCGGTTGCGTTAAGAGATGGGGTCACCACATCCTCAGAATGACTCACGGTACGGGTCCCATTCACCGTCAGCCCGGTTCTATGGGCGTTATAGACCCTGCCAGAATCTTCAAGAACAAGAAGATGCCCGGTCAGTACGGTAACGAGCAGGTTACCATTCTTAATCTCGTAGCAGTTAAGATTGATGCAGAAAAGAATCTGATCGCAGTAAAGGGTGCAGTTCCCGGAGCAAAGGGCGGCATCGTTTTCATTCGCGATTCGGTTAAAGCATAACGGAAGGAGGAATACACAATGCCTAATATGAAAGTTGTTGATATGGCGGGCAAGGAAGTTGGCGAAATCACTTTGTCTGAAAAGGTATTCGGCGTAGAAAAAGTGAACGAAGCAGTCCTCCACACCGCAGTAAGAGCATATTTGCTCAATCAGAGACAGGGTACACAGTCCACGCTGACTCGCACCGAGGTTTCGGGCGGCGGCAGAAAGCCCTGGAAGCAGAAGGGTACCGGTCACGCAAGACAGGGTTCGACCCGTTCTCCTCAGTGGACTCACGGTGGTGTAGCACTCGGCCCCAAGCCCCGCAGCTACCGTGTAAATCTCAACAAGAGCGTTAAGAGAGTTGCACTGTTCAGCGCGCTTTCCGCAAAGGTTGAGGCAGGCGAGATGATCGTCGTTGACGCTATCACCGCTACCGAGTATAAGACCAAGGCTATGACCGCGATGCTTACCGCGATCGGCGCCGCAAAGAAGTCCCTCGTCGTTCTCCCCGAGGTTAACAGCTTCGTAATCAAGAGCTGCGCAAACATCGAGGGCGTTAAGACGACTCAGTGGAACACCATTAACGTTTACGATATTCTTAACTGCAACACTCTCGTTGTTGCTAAGGATGCAGTAGCGAAGATTGAGGAGGTATATGCAAGATGAAATCCTATGCAGATATCATTGTAAGACCTCTTATCACCGAAAAGAGCATGGATACCGTTGCTGAGAAGCGCTACAGCTTCGAGGTTGCGAAGGACGCTACTAAGGCAGAGATCG
>JAZNDN010000081.1:0-71500 GCA_045588085.1 Eubacteriales bacterium | reverse complement strand
AGACCGTTTTCACCGCCAAGACGCGCGAGCATCTTATATATATCGGTTATCTGGTTGGGAGTGTAGGGTGCGCGCGACTGCTGACCGTCTCTGAAGGTAGTGTCGGTTATCCATATTTCCTCGGGCATGTTAAGAGGAACTCTGCGGTGGTTAAAGGTCGTTTTCGGAATCTCGTCATAAGGGTAAATATCTCTGAAAAGATTAGGCTCCTCAACGTCCTGGAGCGAGTATTTATACTGCGCTTGCTCAAGCAGGTTACTGTGCGGGCTCTTTAAAATCATAGTGTTTCCTTTCATTTGCATAGATTGTATACAAGAATACAATTTCTCTTGTTCCTTATTATTATACACACCGCCTGCGCGTTTGTCAAGCATTTTATATAAAGAATTTAACTCTTAAATTTATAAAATAGAGTCGGGAGCACCGATTCAGTGCTCCCGACCTTGCGCTATGCATTCCTCATTCTGCATTATGAAGCGTTCATTTAGCATTACTTATTACTAATTTCGCATTTTGCATTTTGCATAATGTATGCTTGATTCTATATCAATCACCGTCTACCGTGTCAGCTTTTTCACCCAGTTGAAACGGTTGATTTTGACTGCGGCAACGAAGCATTTTAAAATCTGGTCGGATTTGAGGCATAGAAAGACTACCCACGCAGGTGCAGCAAGTGCGGTGGCAACTATTGCCGACGGAATAACTATGAGGAAGACGAAAATGCAGTCGTTTTTGAAAACGAACGAAACGTCTCCTCCGCTCTTGACGAGTCCGAAAAGGCACGCAGCCTGATAGCAGGTTCCGATTATAGTGACCGACAGTACGTTTATAAGGGTTTTCGCTACGGTGATTGCTTCGGGTGATATTTTATACAGTGATATGAATGGGTTTTTGATAAGCTGAAGTGTGGCGCCCGTCAGAAGACCGAGACAGAGGAAAAGAGCCTCTGTAGTATAGGAATATTCCTTTATTTTTTCGACACGCCCCTCGCCTATCGTTTTACCTATAATTATTCCTACTGCGCCTGCCATTCCGTTCATAATTACGTAGGCGAGAGAATTAAGAGTGTTTGCGAGAGAGAGTGCCGTAACGACGCCTTCGGTGCTCTGCCTGCCCATGATTGCAGATGCCGAAAGGGTATTGACAGCCCACACAAGCTGCCCTGCCATAACGGGAAGACCGTATTTTACGAAATCGCGCAGAAGCGCGCGGTCCAGCGTCAGCGAGTCTTTTATGCGGAATTTCAGTTTTTTATCAATAAAAAGAACGTATATCAGAATTGCGATGAGCTCAAGCACTCTTGCAGCAAGCGTAGCTACCGCCGCACCGGAGATACCCATTGCCTGAAAACCGAGATTTCCGAATATAAGAACGTAGTTAAGTGATACGTTAGTCACAAGAGAAACCAGCGATACCGCCATTCCCACCTTTGCCGACTCAACGCTTCGCATCGCGGCTATAAGGCTTTGCGTCAGAGCAAACAGCGGGAACGAGAAGCTTATTATTCTCAGATACGGTGCACCTGCTTCAATAATACTCATATCGTTTGTGAAAAGCGAGATAACAAAGCTCGGAAAAATGGCGCAGACTACGGCAACCATAGCCGAAAACACCAGCGCAAATTTTATTCCTATCGAGATTATTTTCTTTATGGAATCTGTGTCGCGCTTACCCCAGTACTGCGTTGAAAGAATCAGTATAGCGCCCTCAATGCCTGCGGTGAAAACCTGCAGAAGCGTTTGTATTTGAGAGCCCATATATACACCGGAAACGGCACTGTCACCGAGCTGACCAATCATAATATTATCGGCAAGCGTCACGGAAAAGGTGATGAGATTTTGCAGGGCTATGGGCAAAGCAAGCATCAGCAGTGATTTATAAAACGCCTTATCTTTGGTAAAAATCAAAACAAAACTCCTCCTTTTCCTAGTGTTACCGCTTTTTGATTGGGTATTCTGAATTATATAATATCATGAAACGGGTTACATTTCAACATTTTTTGCACAGAGAGGGCAGGGGCTGAGGTGAGCGTGTGCTTCGGCGTATAACGAGGACGTATTTTAATAAAGCTCATAATATAAGCTGTGTTTTGTGATAAAAATATATTCATAAAGAACCGTGTGAGAGTTGGGAGGATAGCAAAATGAGAAAAACAAAAATCGTATGTACGGTTGGCCCCGCCTGCGCAAATGAGGCGACACTTGAGAAAATGCTGCGTGAGGGTATGAACGTCGCAAGATTCAATATGTCTCACGGAACTCACGAGTTTCATAAAAAGCTCATGGACAGCTTCCGCAGGGTGAGGGACAAGCATAAGCTTCCCGCAGCGGTGCTTCTTGACACAAAGGGGCCGGAGATTAGACTGCGCGATTTTGAGGGAGGCTCTGCCACTCTAAATGCAGGAGATAAATTTTCTTTAACCTCCGAGCAGCTACTCGGCAATGCGAGGATAGCCTCGGTATCCTATCCGCAGCTTATAGGGCAGATAAAGTCGGGCGTCAGAATACTGATAGACGACGGAAAGGTTGCCCTTATTACCGAGGATTGTACCGACACCTGCATTAATTGCAGAGTTGAGGTCGGAGGAGTTGTTTCAAATCATAAGAGCATTAATATTCCCAACACTCCAATAGATATGCCGTATATCAGCGAGCAGGATGAGGAGGATTTGAAGTTCGCAATCCGCGAGAAAGTCGATTTCGTTGCGGCATCCTTCGTTCGCTGTAAGGAAAACGTCATAGAGCTTCGCAGATTCCTTGATTACCACGGCGGACACGGTATAAAAATCATTGCCAAGATAGAAAACATGGAGGGCGTGCGTAATTTTGAGCAGATATTAAGCAATTGCGACGGAATAATGGTTGCAAGAGGCGATATGGGCGTGGAAATTGAATTTGAGCGTCTGCCGGGTATTCAGAAGCGCTTTATCAGAAAATGCTTCAGCTCGGGCAAAATGGTAATCACCGCAACCCAGATGCTCGAATCCATGATAAGCTCGTCAACCCCTACCAGAGCCGAAATAACCGACGTCGCGAACGCTGTTTTTGACGGAACGAGTGCGGTTATGCTCTCCGGGGAGACCGCTACGGGAAAGCATCCGCCGCTTGTGGTAAGAACCATGGCGAAGATTGCCGAGCAGGCGGAAAGAGATGCGCTGGAGCTTAACGTATACAACAGCCTCCGCTACGACAACGAGAGCTTTGACGTTACCAACGCTATGTGCGATGCGGCTGTGACAACTGCCAGAGATATAAATGCCGAGCTTATTATCGCTGTGACGAAAAGCGGACATACTGCAAGGCGTGTATCAAAATTCAGACCCTCTCAGCCGATAGTTGCCGCAACGCCTGAGCTGAAAACATTTCACCAGCTCTCTCTTTCTTGGGGCGTTTTGCCGGTTCTGTCTTTGAGTCAGACCGATAGCGATACGCTGTTTATCCATGCAATAGATTGCGCCAAGCGCGCCGGCCTCGCCGATAAGGGCGACAGGGCGGTTATAACAGCAGGCGTTCCGCTAAATCTTCCCGGAATGACAAATCTTCTCAAGGTTCAGACGGTTGATTGAGTATATTCATTTTATGGTTTTGCTTTAAGAATCAGCCTCATCGGAAAGACGGTTGAGAATAATCCTTCGCGGATAATTCGCCTTTGTCTATATTGGGACACCCCGTATTCACCAAAAAAAGAGGAGACTTTCTTCATGAAAAGGATATGTCGCGTGCTTTTTTCAAGATATGCAATATCGGCACTGTTTTTTATTGCCGAGCTTTTGCTTCTTGCGCTCTTGTTATCATATGCATCCGGCTATTCATACGTTTTTCCGATTATATCAACTTTCATAAATGCGGCGGTAGTAATATCGCTCCTTGACAGAGACGTCAATCCGGAATTTAAGGTATCCTGGTTGGTTGCTATATCCTTCATTCCGTTCTTCGGGGCAATCCTTTACGTCATATTTTACTCACGGAAGCTATCACGGCGCGACGTTGTAAATATCAAGAAAATGAAGGAGCGTTATTCGCTCGGCGACAAAAAGCGTAACCTGAGAACCAATCGCGCGCTTAGCTCTCTTGCGGAGCTTGACGTATCTGCCGCAGGGCGTGCCTGCGCTTTGCTGAATGACGACTTTACCGCCTCACTTTACAGAGGTGCAGACCTGAAATACTTCTCGGACGGAGGCGAAATGTACGCAGCTATGCTGAATGACCTCGCTCAAGCGGAAAAATATATTTTCCTTGAATACTTTATTATTGCCGAGGGGCGAATGTGGGACGGGATATACGAAATTCTCATAAAAAAGTCAAAAGAGGGTGTTGACGTTCGGGTTTTGTACGACGACATAGGCTGCATGAAAACGCTTCCCGCATCGTTTGCCTCAAAGCTGGCTTACCATGGGATAGCGTGCACGGTTTTTGGAAGGGTATCTCCTATGCTGATAGCAAACCACAACAACCGTGACCACAGAAAAATAACGGTCATAGACGGCAAGGTTGCCTATACCGGCGGTATTAATATTTCAGACGAATATATAAATGCAAAGGAGCGCTTTGGACACTGGAAGGACGGAGGCGTGAGGGTTTTCGGTGATTGCGCTGAGGGCTTTGCAAATATATTTCTGACAAATTGGCACATGAGCTCGGGCAAAATCGGGGAGGTTGACTTTTTCTGTGCTGAGGACGAGGAGCGCATAGAATGCGGCTCGGATGGGTATTTCATTCCGTTTTGCGACGGACCTATACCCTTATCACCTAAATATACTGCCAAAAATGCCTTTATGAATATCATCAACCGAGCCGAGAAATACCTTTACGTAACGACTCCCTATCTCATAATAGATTACGATTTGACCGAGGCTCTCAAGGCGTCGGCGCACAGAGGGGTTGACGTCCGTATAATAACTCCGGGAATAGCGGATAAGCGGCTTGTAAAGCTTATGACGCGCAGCTCGTATTTGCAATTAGTTTGTGCGGGTGTCAGGATTTTTGAATATACTCCGGGATTTATTCACGAAAAAATTATGATATCCGATGACGTGTCGGCAATCGTGGGAACCGTTAATTTTGATTACAGAAGTCTGGTTCATCATTTCGAAAATGCTTTGTGGATATTTGCTTCTGCGGAAATTGTCGTAATGCGCGAGAGCTTTCTCGACACCTGTTCGCTCTGCCGTGAAATAAGCGAGGCGGAGGCAAGACTTACGCTTCACGAGAAAATGCTCAGAGCCTTGATTCGCCTCTTTTCACCGCTTTTATGAGTGAAGAAAAACCTGTCAAGCTCAGCGGAACGCCGGGATTAACAGGTTCTTTATATTTACGGCAGCTTATACCGATTCTATCGAGTAGATAACGTAATCAAGCTTTTCAAGCTCACAGGTAACTGTCTGTATCGTAAGCTTGGGGTAGGTATCTAGGGCGTCAGGCTTGTCTGTGCTGACGCAGCGGGTGGATTTTCGCGTATAGGACGGATTTATGCTGGATTCAATTCCGACGTTTCCGGCAATGCCGCTTCTGGGCGTCGTTACCTGCAAATCGTGAGCGTTAAAGTTCTCCGCAAGATAGTCAAGACAATCGCGGATATGAGCATCTCCGTTTATTTCAACGTAAATTCCGAAGCTTGAGTGATGCATATTGACGCGTCTTTCAAGTCTGTGAAGAACGACGACGGTGAGAACCGAAATAGCGAAGGCGATTATTGCACCCTCATAGAATCCCGCGCCCAAGGATATACCGATAGCAGCGGTAACCCAAAGTCCTGCCGCGGTGGTCAGACCGGTTATCTGGAATCTGCCCTTGACGAGAATAGTTCCAACACCGAGGAAACCTATTCCGGAAATAACCTGAGCCGAAACACGAAGGGGGTCTGCGGTGGTATTGCCGAGAACCATGGTGGAGTAGAATCCGACCGTTGCCGCAAGGGCGGCGCCTATACAAACGAGAATATGCGTTCTCAGTCCTGCCGCACGGCGTTGCCTGCCTCGCTCAAGACCGATAACTCCACCGAACACAGCCGCCAGCACCAGTCTTAACGAAATCGTAATTAAATTGAATTCTCGGAGAAAGTTTAAAACAGCTTCCATAACACTACCTCTGTCGGCGGAAAAACCGCCTAAAAAACAAAAAGCCGAAGACTTGTGGGCAAGCCTGCGTATTTTTTGTAAAGTTTATATTTAACCTCGAAAAAAATGAGTTTTTTACAAGATATTTATTGAAATGTATGTAACACTCTCGGATTGTATGCAAAAAATTGTATAAAATCCATGATTTTCAAAGTTATGCTAAGTATTGTATCACTTTGTTCGCGGAAAGTCAATATCTATTGATAAAAATATTATAACCGCAAGAAATAATTGCCGACAGTCAAGAAATATTTACGTCGGACTGCGAAGCTATTGCGCCGTAATAAGTAATTTCGGCACAAATAAGGAAAGCTTCTATAATAACTTGATGCCATGCTATTGCAAAATTGCGCAGTATATTGTAAAATGTACGTAAGGATAAACCAAATTCCATGAGGTGCTTATGATAACCTACGACATTATAAAAGAAAATAAGGACATAAAGACATATATTGAGCAGGCAGACGCCAGCCTTCGAGAGCTCGGATATACCGAGCACAGCTATGCGCACGTTTGCCGCGTTGCCGAGCAGGCGGGTAAGATTCTTGAGCTTCTCGGTCATAGCGAGAGGGAGGCCGAGCTTGCCAAAATAGCCGGCTATATGCACGATATCGGAAATATAGTTAACCGAGAGGAGCATTCGCAGTCGGGTGCTGTTATGGCGTTCAGAATACTTGATAAGCTGGGAATGCCGCCTGCGGAAATAGCTAAGATAATGACGGCAATAGGAAATCACGATGAGGGTAACGGTGTTCCGGTAAGTGACATATCCGCTGCTCTGATTTTAGCCGACAAGACCGACGTTCGCCGTACCCGTGTCAGAAATTCGGATATGCAGAGCTTTGATATTCACGACCGCGTTAACTACTCTGTAACCTCGTCAAATCTTGTAATTATTCCCGAGGCGAAGGAAATGCGCCTCGTGCTGACTATTGATACCAAAATCGGCTCAATCATGGATTATTTTGAAATCTTTATAGGCAGAATGAAGCTCTGCCGTCGTTCAGCCGAAAGACTTGGCTCAAAGTTTGTTTTGGTGATAAACGGACAGGAGCTTATGTGAGAAAAGCATATAATTTCTCAAGCTCGTTTATATACGGAAAAGGTAGGAGTGCTGTCAATGCTCCTACCTTTTTTCTTGCCACTACCGGTCGCTGCCGATTTTTAATCCGGCTTGTTTTTTTGCACGGTGCCGTACGGCTCCTGCATTGGCGCGTAAACAGTGATTAGCCTCATCGGTGATTTTGAGGTGTTTCGTATGTTATGATAGTAACCTGCGGGGATAATAACCGCCGAGCCGGCACGGAGTCTTTCGGTATGGCTCATTCTGTTGGGTGAGGTGCCTATGACGGCATCTCCGAAGCCCTCCCATACAATTGTGAGCTGGTCTGCGCCCTCGTGAGCTTCTATGCCGATTTCCTCTCCCTGAGGTATAACCATTGAAAGCATCTGTAAATGCTCTCCCGACCACAGCGCCCTTCGGTAATCGTCTGTCGAGCGGACTGCTTCGGGTATACTGAATACGTATGGGTCGTTACCCCTGTCGTATATTTTTTTTGAGTATTTTTCCGCATCGGGCAAAAGCCTTCCGTACGGATTGCAAATTTGTTCTCTTTGCTGCATCGGGGTGTCTTGCGGGGCTCTCGAGCCCGGTTCGTTACGCGGAGGCATGTTACAGGTACCGCCTTGGGTATTGCCACGGCTTCCGGGGTTCATCGTAGGCTGAGCTTCGCGGTAGCGTCCGTTACCGAATAAAAAATTCTTAAGCTTCATAATTCGCTCCTTATCGTTTACTGATTTTACTTGTGTTCGGCTCTAACATTTTATTCGGCAGATAAAAATAGGTTACCGAGCGGTGAAGCCAAAAAAGCAGAAGCACCGTTTTCCGATGCCTCTGCTTTTTGTGTGTAAGAAGGTATTGCGCACGCCCACCAAATATCATTCAGCCTTGCCGAGCGATGCGGAATAAGCTCTGTATTCGGTAACACCGAGTAACGTTTCTCCGTCTATCTGGAGTGCCGTGGGCTTGTCAAATTTAACGGTGATATCGTGACCCTCGTGAATTGATACTATTTTCTTGCGGTCGGTATGAGCGCCCTCGAAGATTTTGGGGAACACCATAAGAGTACCGAGCTTGCCGGAATCGTGAAGAACGACAATCGAGAGCTTTCTTTCTTCGTTGAGTCTGTCCTGGTTAGGAGCCATATTCATGCCTCCACCGTAGTATCTTCCGTTCATAGTAGGAGCAAGCCATACCTTTTTGTAATTGTACTCTTTTCCGTCAACGATAACGGTAGCGTTGGTTCTGTGATAGTGGAAAAGAAGTCCCTTTATGGCAATGCCGGCATAATTTATCTTCTTGCCCGGATTCTGCTCGCGCAGCTTGTCGCCCACCTCGCAGCAGTATCCGTCAATTCCGTAGCCTACGCCGTTTATGAAGCGGTAGGTTTTTCCGTTAACGGTAACGTAAGGGAGGTCCTTGAGATATTTTCTTATCTGTAACGGCTTTCCGGGTTCGGCTTCCTTAATGTCGTGGAAGAAGTCGTTTCCGCTTCCCGAGGCAAAGTAGAGAATATCTCCCTTGACAAAGCTTTCGTCAGCCTTATTTATGAATGCATTGAGGGTTCCGTCACCTCCGCATATAACCAGCGTGTCATCTTCGGTAAGCGACGCGAGAAATTCCTTAAGGTCGGATATTTCGGTCATATTGCAATAAACGGCGTCATCCTTGCTGAAAAGCTCTTTGAGCGGTGCAAGCTTTTCCTCGCACTGGCCGTTTGCTGCAAGTGGGTTGTAAAGAACGTAGTACTTCAAAATGATATCCTCCGAAATTACACAGAGCAAATGCTTCTGCCTTATTCTGATTAAGCCCGCGAATCGTATTTTGCCAATCCAAACGAACTTACATTATTCTACACCAAAAGTATCGAAATGTCAACCCTCTGCAAATTTTGCACGCAATCTGACGTTGTACCTATGGTACAAATATCATCATTCGCTATTTTAAACGGAGATTTTTAATAGAAAAAAGCGTTTTGGGGCAATGCTAATGCAGAGGCAAAGTTAAATCAAGCTATCTTATGAAATTTACGCGGCACGCAGGCAGAAACTCCCGGGTATTTCATAGTATAAGTACCGCATGAATAAGATGCTCGGCTCCGGCCTCAAGAATGATAAAACAAAAGGAAAATATGAAATTATGTTTATGCGCAGTGATAAGAAAAAGAAGCACAGAGGTTTTGCCGTTGCTATCGGTATGCTTGCAGTTTACGGAGCATACAAAATGGTCGCAGGGGTGAAGGATGCCTGCTGCTGTAAAATGGGAGCTATGATGAATTGCTTTAAAAAAATCGGTAAAAGAAAATCAAAATGCGACCCCGTGGAATACGAATGCTCTTATAGCGACGGCGAGGCAGAGTCGGAATCGGTCGATTAATGCAACTTTATTTTCTGTTTCGGGGGCGCAAGTGTCCGTATGTGCATATATTGACTATGAGAGGAAATGCGCGCGTCAAATGAGGGTTATTGCATATCGGGGCAGAGTGGCTGCTTCCGCTGATTTATAAAAAACGGAGAGCGTGAGGCTCTTTGCTACCCGGAGCTTTTTTCGTGCGAAATCCGAAAAGGTGATAAAATAAAACGCGCAGCCTCTCTCGGCAGATTTCGCGTCTGCCGATTGGAGCAGATAATGAATACGAATATATATACTTACGGCAACGATGCGCGTGTCAATGTCTGCCGCGAGTACCTCGAAAAGCATTTGGCAGAGGGCTTAAACAACGTCTTCATCTTACCGATTCCCTCGACGCGTGACGGAGAACACCTGACCGGTACACAAAAAAAGCTGTGCGAGCTTGCATCGGATGCTTCGCAGGGCGATTTGATTATAGGATACGGTCTTCCGAAATTCTTTGCCGATGCTGTCCTTGAGCGCGGTGCTGTATGTATTGATGCGGCAGAAGATGAGGAATATCTCATGCAGGGTGCTTTGCAAACGGCGACAGGTGCTATGGCGAAAATTTTATGCTGCACGGGAATCGCTCCCGAGGATATCAGAATAGGAATCATCGGTTTCGGCAGAATAGGAAAGCGGCTTGCTGAAATTTTCACGTTCTTAGGCTCAGAGGTAACCGTTTTTACCTCTCGGGCTCGGTTGCGGATTGAGCTGGGCAGGCTCGGCATTCGCGCAGTAACCGACGCGGAGCTTTCGCTGGCAAGGCAGGGGCTGATACCAAATCCCTTTGAAAGCCTTGATATACTTGTGAATACCGCTCCTGCGGCAAAGCTCAATTCATCTGATGCCGAGGCGCTTTCCCGAGTCAGCGTTATTGAGCTGGCATCAGGGGGGAATATCCCCGACGGAATTCCTTACGTGCGGTATGCTTCGGTTCCCGCTGAGCTTTTTCCAAGGAGTGCGGGAATAGCGTACGGAGAGTTCGCGGTAAGAAAAATCAAAGAAAAAGCCTTGTAAAGTAAACATTAGTTGTCGAAAAACAGGATTTTTCAGCATACTATTTGAACCAAACCGGGTCGGGCTGACTTCGACCTGCGCGCATGACAGTATGAGAAAGGATGACGAAATGATAGGATATGCGCTTTGCGGCTCGTTCTGCACTATTGAAGCATCACTTGGCGTGATGGAGAAAATGGTTAATTCGGGGCATGAGATAGTTCCGATTATGAGCGAGCGCGTTTATGAAACCGATACCAGATTTTTCTCTGCGGAAAATCTCAGACGCCGCATAAGAACGCTTTGCGGCAGGGATATAATACACACCGTGGAAGCGGCAGAGCCACTAGGGCCGAAGCTGGTTTTAAGCTCGCTGATTGTAGCACCGTGCACAGGAAACAGCCTGGCTAAGCTTGCCGGCGGAATTACCGACAGCGCTGTGACCATGGCAATGAAGGCACATCTGAGATGCGACAGACCCCTTCTGATAGCTCTGGCATCAAATGATGCTATGTCTCAGAATTTGGGGAACATAGGTGCTCTTCTTTCGAGAAAATCTGTTTATTTTGTGCCCATGAGGCAGGATGACCCTTCGAAAAAGCCTCATTCTCTGGTGGCGGATTTTGACGGGCTTATACCTGCTTACGAGGCAATGTGCCGAGGCGTTCAGATAAGACCCTTGTTTGTCTGAGCCCGTACAGGATAAAAATACAAAAAGAGCGTAGACGTGCCGCGTTGTCGGTGTCTGCGTTCTTTTTTTGAGTGAGAATTTTCGCGTTGTGAAGAAAAAAGCACAGTCTGAAATATTTGTTGAAAGTGCACATAGCACGGAGCTTGATTTCGTATTATTTGCTGTTTTTGTCTTTACGTGAACCGTTTTTGTTGACAAACAGTATAGATTTAGGTTACACTAAACTGTAATATTTTATATTCTGTGCGTCGACGGCGCACAGAGTTTGTATGAAAGGCGAAAAGACCGTGAAGAAAATTACCAAGATATTGTTTGCAATACTGGCGATAGCCGTGATTTCAGCTTGCCTTGCGCTCTTTGTCTTTGCAGGAAACGTGCCCGAGGAAGAAGTGAGAGACGACCTTCCCGAAGAGGATGCAGAGCTCGTTGATGGCGCTGTCTATGAGGTCATCGCAGCAAACGGAAAGCGCAGGTCCTCAGGCACAGACGAGCTTGGGCTTGAAGAGGCGGCTGAGAATTACTACGATGGGGACACTATAATCCTTCTCGACGACGTATACATACTCGGCAGAGACAAGGAAGGAAACATAGTAGAGGATACCACCGTTCGTCCCGATGACGAGCCTTACAGATGGGCAGTGCTCGAAATATATGCAGATGAGGAGAAAACTCTGAATTTCGACTTTAACGGTCACGGCATTATACTCTACGACGATAACTATACGTCCGCCTCCGAAAGACTTAACAATACCGTTATAGTCATCGGAAAAAATTCGGTAGTGAATTTCTATTCCTCGAAGCCTCGCGGATATATATTCGCAAGCTCGACCGAGAAGAATAGCGCCGGCAGTTACTACACTGCTGGATTTGCGTTCTCGGCCGGCGGAAACGCGGTTGTAAATATCGGAAGGTATGAAAAGCCGGACGGAACTGTTGCCGAAGGCTCTAATTTCTCAACGTCTGCCGCAGGATTTATAAACTTTAACGCACAAAGCAACGCACGCGTAACGGTTGACGGAGGAACCTACTACCGTTACAGCACGGGAAGCCAGGTCGGTATTATTGCTCACAGAGAAGGCTCGAAAGCCACTCTTCATATGAAGAACGCAAACGTAGTATGTAATTCCAGAAGCAGCGCTATGATGATAAGAGGCGTTGAATCAACGACGATTTTTGAGAACTGCCTGCTTTACGACCTCAATTACACGTCTGCACATAAATACGATATGGTACATAATGACGGCGGCGGTGTAAACGGTAAGGAATATTACCGTTATACAGGAAACATCATAATGAGGGATTGCGTTTCTGTGTATAACATCCCTGTCGTTTCACGCTATCCCGACAATTACGAGGCAGGAGAAATAGGTACACTTAGCTTTGAGGGCGAAAACGTGTTCCGCCAGGATGCTCTGACCGAGGAATTCCAGAATTCCTACAATGCATATAAGGAAGGATATAATCATTATTCCGGCGGAGAGCCCAAGACCGTATACAGCGGATTCTATGAGGAGGGAAAGCGTCTTGCAAGAGTCGCACGCGGATACGAGGTCGAAGGTAACCCGATTTACTATACCCCCGGTTATTCCGACGGTGAATACGGCTATGCATCCGTTGCGGAGCATAAAACCGAGCCAATACTCGCAACACCCAACCCATTGTTCGAGGGATATGCATTCGTAGATGCTGACCAGATTGTCAACTATAAGTTCGTAACCGACTCGGGAACTGCTTTCTCTTATGATTGGAAAAAGGGAGAGAAGATTGTGCCTCCCTCAAGTGTTACGCTCAGCGAAAAGGACATCGACGGTGTATTCAGATACGAGTGGAAATATATCCTTCAGAATGACGGAAGTTACAGAGTGGAAATGAAGCCCATAGCCGATTTCAAAATTCTTGTAAGCTATGATTTGTATCACGATTTTGCTCTTAACGTATACGTAGAGAAGCGTATATTTGATACCTACGTAGACCCGATAAACTGCTATCTGGGAGGAGAAGTACTCCCATCCGGTGCAGGTGTTGAGGTTGAACTGGAAATAGACGGTCAAAGCGTGAAATACTATAAATTCACAAAAACCGGAATCAGTGCCGATGAGCTTTCCGAGCCCATAGAGGCGCAGTTCCCCCTGTCGTTCTGGTGGGATGCCGGCGATGGCGCGCGTATTGAAGGCGACGGAAAATGGTCTATTGATATGCTTACGTATTGCGATAAGCTTCTTGCCGACGAGTCGTCTTGCTCGGATGCTGAGCGCACTATGATAAACGATATGCTTAACTATGTTAAGAGGTATTACGAGCTCAACGTTGAAGACGATAGCTGGAACGACGGATTTTATCTGGCGCTCAATGACAGAATAGACCTCGACTCCTTGACGCAGAATACCGAAGCGTATGAAGAAGCTCTTACGAACGGAGTTCCCGAGGGCGTCCTGTGGGAAGCACCGAAGTCGTACGCTGATGATTTGAAAAAATCATTCTACGCTTATGCGTATGCGGTAGTCAAGGCGTATACGCCCACCGAGGACTAACGTCCGACGGTTTTACAATAAAACAAGGTGCTGCCTGAATTTCGGCAGCACCTTTTGCTATGCTTTATCGTCGCGAAGATTATCGGTTCTATTCTCTTGCCTATATTTTCTCAACCGAGATAGTTACGTTTTCTCCGTTGATATTCCATTCCTTAGAGTTTGAGAGAACGGAATCTGTGAGAATTTCAACCGCAAGGGTATCTTCCTTGATTTCATCAGCGTTGCGGTTTGCGATAGCGGCAACGGAAGCATTGCCGGAGAATGCAAGGCGGATATTGTCCATAACCTCAAATCCTGAATCCTTGCGCATCGTCTGAACCTTGGAGATTATCTCTCTAACGTTACCCTCCTCGATGAGCTCGGGAGTCAGGTTCTTGTCGATAACCACGGTAATACCACGGTCGGAAAGCGACTCAAAGCCTTCCTTTTTGGTCATCTCAATAAGGAGGTCTTCCTTGGTAAGCTCGCATACGGCATCACCGACTGAAAGCTTAAGCATTCCGTTTGCTTCAAGCTCATCCATTGCAGCGTTGCCGTCGAGTTCGGTGAGGGCAGTGCGGATACCGCCGAGGTATTTTCCGTACTTAGGACCTACGGTTCTGAGCTGAGGCTTGAAGGTGTAGGTAGTGAACGCCTTAACGTCGTCGGTAAATTCAACGGACTTAAGGTTAAGCTCCTCGGCAATTATGGAAATGAAGCCGTCGGATATCTTTTTGTCCGCCTTGACGTACATTTTTGCAACAGGCTGTCTGTTCTTTATAGCCGCAGCATTTCTGCAGGCTCTTCCGAGAACGACGATGTCAACGACCTCCTCCATAGCTTCCTCAAGGTTCTTGTCTATCATAGCCTCGTCTGCTTTGGGGAAATCGCAAAGATGAACCGACTCGGGCGCGCTCTTATCAACTGAGCAAACGAGATTTCTGTATATATCCTCGGTCATGAAGGGAACGAGCGGCGCGGATATTTTCGCTATATTGACAAGACAGGTGTAAAGAGTCATATAAGCGTTCACCTTGTCGGTTGGCATATCCTTTACCCAGAATCTTTCGCGGCAACGGCGAACATACCAGTTGGAAAGCTCGTCAATGAAGCTCTCAAGAACTCTTGTTGTTTCTGTGAGCTTGTATTCTCCGAGGTATTTGTCGGTTGCGGCAATCACCGTATTCAGCTTGGAAAGTATCCACTTATCCATAAGCGAAGCAGAAGACATATCAAGCGAATGCTCGTTGGGATTGAAGCCGTCTATATTTGCGTAAAGAACGTAGAACGCATAGGTATTCCAAAGCGTACCCATGAACTTTCTCTGTCCCTCTACCACCGCATCACCTGAGAAGCGGTTGGGAAGCCAGGGTGCCGAGTTGGAGTAGAAATACCAACGGATAGCGTCGGCTCCGTATGCTTCAAGAGCATCGAATGGGTCAACGGCATTTCCCTTGGATTTGGACATTTTCTGTCCGTCCTTATCAAGAACGTGACCGAGAACGAGTACGTTTTTGTATGGAGCCTTGTCGAAAATAAGAGTGGATATTGCCATGAGCGAGTAGAACCAGCCGCGAGTCTGGTCAACACCCTCGGAAATGAAGTCGGCAGGGAACTGCTTCTCAAACATTTCGCGATTTTCAAATGGGTAGTGCCACTGCGCGAAAGGCATTGAGCCTGAGTCAAACCAGCAGTCGATAACCTCGCTGACGCGCTTCATCTCTCCCTTACATTCGGGGCAGACGAGGGTTACGGCGTCAATGAAGGGTCTGTGAAGCTCTATATCCTCGGGGCAGTTGGCAGACATGCTCTTAAGCTCTTCTATCGAGCCTATTGCATGACGCTTTCCGCAGGAGCATTCCCAAATATTAAGAGGTGTGCCCCAGTATCTGTTTCTGGAAAGACCCCAGTCCTGAATGTTCTCAAGCCAGTCGCCGAAGCGGCCCTTACCGATGCTTTCCGGCATCCAGTTTACAGTATTGTTGTTGCGAATAAGATTTTCGCGCACAGCGGTCATCTGAATGAACCAGGTGTCACGAGCGTAGTAAATGAGAGGGGTGTTACATCTCCAGCAATGAGGATAGTCGTGCTCGAATTTGGGCGCGGAGAAGAGTTTCCCTGCTTTGTCAAGGTCTTCAAGAACGAATTTGTCAGCATCCTTGACGAACATTTTTGCATAGGGCGTCTCTGCTGTCATCTCACCCTTTCCGTCAACGAACTGAACGAAGGGAAGGTCGTATTTTTTGCCCACCTTGCTGTCGTCCTCACCGAATGCGGGTGCAATATGAACGATACCGGTACCGTCGGACATGGTAACGTATCCGTCGCAGGTGATATAATGAGCGGCTTTGCCGGTTTTCTTTACGTATTCTCCGGTGCACTCGAACAGAGGCTCATATTCTCTTCTTTCAAGCGCCGAGCCCTTCATTTCCTCAAGTATCTCGTATGCTGCCTCGCCTTCCTTTGCAAGAGGAGAAAGCACGTTTTCAAGAAGAGCTTTTGCCATGTAGTAGGTATATCCGTCGGCAGCCTTTACCTTGCAGTAGGTGTCATCGGGGTTTACGCAGAGGGCAACGTTTGAGGGCAGCGTCCAGGGAGTCGTTGTCCAGGCGAGGAAATAAGCGTCTTCATCGCGGCATTTGAATCTTGCAACGGCTGAGCGCTCCTTGACGGTTTTATAACCCTGCGCAACCTCGTGAGATGAGAGGGGAGTGCCGCAGCGGGGACAGTAAGGAACTATTTTGAAGCCCTTATAGAGAAGACCCTTGTCAAAAATTTTTTTAAGAGCCCACCATTCAGATTCTATGAAATCGTTGGTGTAGGTAACGTAGGGGTCCTCGTTGTCAACCCAGTAGCCGACAGTGCCCGAGAAATCCTCCCACATTTTCTTATAATTCCACACGGATTCTTTGCAGTGGGATATAAACGGCTCAAGACCGTAGCTTTCTATCTGGTCCTTACCGTCGATTCCGAGCTTCTTTTCAACCTCAAGCTCAACGGGAAGACCGTGAGTATCCCAGCCTGCCTTACGAAGAACGCGAACGCCCTTCATGGTGCGGTATCTGGGGATAGCGTCCTTTATAACTCTGGTAAGAACGTGGCCTATGTGAGGCTTTCCGTTTGCAGTCGGGGGTCCCTCGTAGAAGGTGAAATCCGGCTTGCCCTCGCGCATTTCAACGCTTTTTTCGAAGATTTTGCTCTTCTCCCAGAAGGCGCGGGTTTGCTTTTCTCTGTCAACGAAATTCAACCCGGTTGAGACCTTTTCGTAAATTTCTTTCATTTTATGTTCCTTTCGTAGCCAAGAACGGCACCGTGCGGAGCTAACGGCTTATCGGCGGCGCTTGGCGTTTTTGTTTTTCGGGCGTTGCGGTTGGCGTTTTGTTAATCAAAATAAAAAATCCTATTCTTACGGAAAGAAATAGGATATAGCCTACGAGGCTCGGGCGTGTGCCACTATATCACCACTATTACATATCCAACAATATGCGCCCCTTCACGCGAAGCACACGTTCTCGCCCTACTACCCGTCGGCAACTTTCGCTTTGGGATTTCGAACGGACAGCTCGAAAGTGATTTTCGGTATACCTACTCGGTGCGCGGGCTTACACCGTCCCCACGCTCGCTTTGACCTTTCCTGAATACCTACTCTCTTTGTCACAGCTTTTAATGATGAAGATATTTGATTGAAAACCGACACAGCGGGGTTCCCCGCAAATCAGCACATTTATTATAAACAAATAAAAAAATATTGTCAACCCCTTTTGTCAAAAAAGAGTTGACTTATTACTTATAGCTGTGCTATCATTATAACAATAATTAATTTTAGGCGGTGAATAGTTTTGGAAAAGCTCATAGATACGGATATTCCCGTTGGACTCAGCTCCGAGGAGGCTGCAGCGCTTGCCGCTGAGGGAAAGGTCAACCGTTCCTCAGAAAAGAGCGGAAAGGGATATTTCAGAATAGTAGCGGACAATCTCTTGACCTTCTTCAATATGGTATACCTCATAATAACCGTAGTTCTAATATGGTTTAACAGTATATCAAATCTTACTTTCCTGGCTGTCGTTATACCGAATATACTCATTGCCGTCGTTCAGCAGATAAGAGCGAAGCGCACGGTTGAGAAGCTTTCGGTTACTACCGACCCCAAGGCTACTGTTATAAGGGACGGTGCGCGTCTGGAGATAGATGCCTCCGATATCGTTCTCGGTGACGTTATGTACGTCGAGATGGGGAGGCAGATACTTTCGGACGGTGTCGTTGTTTCCGGCATTGCGGAGGCAAACGAGAGTATGCTCACCGGAGAATCCAACGCTATAAAAAAGCAGGAGGGCGACAGCGTTCTTGCCGGAAGCTATCTTGTCAGCGGCGGTATATACGTAAGGGTCACCTCGGTAGGTAAGGATAACTACGTGCATAAAATCGAGAATGCGGCAAAGAGCTTCAAGGCGCCTCATTCCAATCTGTTCCGCGATTTGAATAAACTTATAAAATACATAGGAATATTCATGGTTCCCATGGCGGTGATACTTTTCTTTAACAACCGCGTATGGTACGATATAACCGGTGCCGTTGAGAAAACCAGCGGTTCTATAATCGGTATGATTCCTGCAGGTATGTATCTGCTTGTCACCCTTACCCTGACACTGAGCGTTATCACTCTTGGTAAAAAGGATACTCTCGTTCAGGATATGTATAGCATCGAAATGCTCGCATCTGCGGACGTGGTGTGCCTTGACAAGACAGGAACGATAACCGACGGAACGATGCAGATAACCTGTGTTGAGCCTCTTTCGGATTTGTCTGAGGACGGAATATGCTCGGTTATGGCAATTATTGAGGGTTCCGAGAAGAGCATTAACAATACCTCGCGTGCACTTATTGAGAAATTCGGTGTAAATACCGAGGCGAATATAATTGATAAGATTCCTTTCTCCTCCGAGAGAAAATACTCTGCAGTAAATATTGAGGGGCTCGGTTGCTTCCAGATAGGTGCGCCTCATTTCGTTAGCTGTCCTGTCAGCGAGGCGCTTGAGGAAAAGATAACCCAACGCGCAGAAAACGGTGAAAGAGTGCTTCTTCTTGTCAGACAGAAATCATTTGAGGACGAGGGCGAAGCCGTTGCAATGATTGCCCTTTCGGATAGGATAAGACCTAACGCAAAGGAAACCATAGCTAAGTTCCAGGAAGCCGGTGTTGCGGTAAAGGTTATATCCGGTGACCATGCGCAAACGGTTTCGACTATTGCAAGGCGTGTTGGAATAATCGGTGCCGAGAAATTCCTCTCCTGCGATAAGCTCAGCGACGAGGAGCTTGAAAGAGTTGCTAACGAGTATACCGTATTCGGCAGGGTAACACCCGAGCAAAAGGTTCTTCTCGTTAAAACCTTTAAGGCTGCGGGACATACCGTTGCCATGACGGGTGACGGTGTTAACGACACTCTTGCTCTTAAGGAAAGCGATTGCTCGATAGCAATGGCAGACGGAAGCGAAGTGGCAAGGCGTGTAGCGAAAATCGTACTTATGAAGTCTGATTTCGGAACTCTGCCGGACGTTGTCCGAGAGGGAAGACGCTGCATAAACAACGTTCGCGTTTCGGCGACTTTGTTCCTTATGAAAACTATATTTACAATAGCGCTTTCGCTTCTTGCGGTAATCCTCAGCGTAGGTTATCCGTTTGAGCCCTCACAGCTTATGTTCCTTGAGTTGTTCGTAATAGGTCTTGCATCTCTTGCTCTTTCGATAGAGCCGAATAATAAGCGTATTGAAGGCTCGTTCATAAAAACGGTTCTTATGCGAAGTCTGCCTAATGCCGTAGCAATGCTTATTCCTGTGGTAACGGTTCTTGTTCTCAGCAAGATGCGCATTATTGAGATGGCAGGAGTGGGCAGTGCCGTTGCAACCGTTGCTGTGACGCTTATAGGATTTATAAATCTTCTGTTCCTGTGCCGTCCTTACACTAAATGGCGCGCGGTGGTTGTTGGAATCGTCGTTGTATGTATCGTTGCGGCAGCACCGATAGCTACATTCCTCCTAGGAGATATGCTTCATATTATCCCCCTTGCTCAGAATCCGGCAGTAGCCTTTACGGTCGTGGGAATCGGTGTTGTTTGCGCGGTTCTTCTTCATATAGGTAAGAGCGTTTTTGATACGATTATGGCAAAGCGTGCAGCTTCCGGTGCATCTGCCGAGGCGTAACCGTCAGATATGGACAAGCATGGGCGTGTATGAATTATAAGGCTTTAGTTATGCAGGCTGCGGCTGATGCCAAAAAATCAAAAAAGTTCTGTGTCATTAAGTATTGGATAAAAATAAAATTCCGAAAGAATGAAGAAAATCCGCACAAAATCGGATTTTCAACCTTATGTTTTAAACAATACTTATACAAAAGCAAGAGTGAGGCAAGAAAATCCGCCTCACTCATTTTGTTTTGTGTCAAACAAAACAACCCCCAGTTTTACTGGGGGCAGATAAACGACTTTAGTAATAAAAAAACAGCGAGCTTTATGCGAGTCAATTGAAAACAATTAAACCTCCAAGTATAATAGTAATGGTTTGGCGAACGCATTACGAAGATACAAGGAGGAATAATCGTTGAATAAAGAAAAGAATGAGATAAGAAGTACGGCACACTCATTTTGTTTTTGGTTGCGCCTAAATGCCGCAGCCCCTTTATGCTATTTCATTTGAAAATATATTATAATTCCAATTATGATTGCAACCACAACCGCACCGCCGATAAGATAACGCTTGATTCGCTTATTTCGCGCGTATCTGCGTGCTTTCTTGAGGTATGCTGACAGGGGGTCCTTCTTTCTGCTCAAATCGCGGCTGAACCGCTTTATCCATTTTATATCAACTCCGGTAAGCTCATTGCTTTTTCTTATTGCGCTTGCCTCGTGAGTGAATATATTTCTCGTATTTCTGTATTTTACAAGGTGGGGGAGAACCTCATCTCTGTTCGGAGCGAAGCGAGTGGTTGACAGACGGTTAATGTACTCGGTTACTCCGCCGGTTGATATACCGAACTTATCGCAGCACGCCTTGTCAAGCTCAAGATAAAGCTTGAGAAAGGTCTCGTTTATTTTCTTGCTCATTTATTCGGCACCTGCCTTTCGTATGTGATTGCCGTTGTATTACGCTTGATTTCACTTTCAACTATTATACATTATTTTTATTTTATTTTCAAGTGCTTATTTGAAAAAACTGGGGTATGCGTCAAAAAAACATCTGCGTCACGATTCTTCTTATTAAAAATTATTAATTTTTCGAAAAGTACTTTAAAAAAGAGTAAATATATTGTAAAATGTAGATATGCTTTACTTTAGAGATGCTCGGAAAGGAGTAAACGGATGAACGCGCTTGATATTATAAATTTTGTCATTTGCATTTTGTTTCTTATGTGTTATGCTTTCCAGTTTGCATACCTTCTTATACCGTTTGTAAAAAAACTTCCTCCTCATAAGGAAACGAAGCTTCACAAATATGCGGTTCTTATATCCGCCAGAAATGAAGAAAACGTTATAGGTACGCTAATTGACAGCATAAAGGCGCAGGATTACCCATCTGAGCTTGTTACCGTGGTGCTGGTTGCCGATAATTGCACGGATGATACCGCACGGGTAGGTGCCGAGCACGGTGCCGTGGTTTACGAAAGACACGACATGGAGAATATAGGCAAGGGCTATGCGCTTGATTACGTGCTTAAAAAGCTTGCAGTCGATTACGGCGAGGATGCATTCGATGCATTCGTGGTATTCGATGCCGACAATATTTTGACTAAAAATTATCTTACTGAAATAAATAAAACCTTCTCCGACGGATACGAGGTTGTTACCTCTTATCGTAACACCAAGAATTTTGGAGAAAGCTGGATTGCAGGAAGCTGTGCTGTATGGTATTTGCGCGAGGCAAAGTACCTCAACGGTTCCAGAATGCGTATAGGCGCCTGCCCTCAGGTATCCGGAACGGGATTCCTCTTTTCAAACAAAATCAAAAAGGAAAATGGCGGGTGGCCGTTCCACACGTTGACGGAGGATTACGAGTTTACTTGTCATAGTGTTGCAAAGGGAATTAAATTCGGTCATTGCGAAACCGCTCATTTCTATGACGAGCAGGTTCCCGGATTCCGTCAGTCATGGCGTCAGCGACTGCGCTGGACCAAGGGCGGTCTTCAGGGCTTCTTGCTGTATTGGAAGCAGCTTATAAAAGGGATTTTCTCAAAGAATTTCGTAGCTTCCTACGATATGTTTATGAGCTTTGCACCGGCGTACGTTATTTCAATGTTCGCTGTTGTGGTAAATACCGTGGGTGCGATATGGCAGATAGCCGTAGGTTATCACGTGGGTGCGGTGATTTGGGGAATTGCGAAGATGCTTCTGGCAGCTTATTCTGTATTGCTTCTTCAAAGTATAGTAACCGTTATAACTGAGTGGAAATATATACATGCCCACCCGGCAAAGCGGATACTTTCAATGTTTACCTTCCCCATATTTGTAATGTCCTTTATTCCGTTATGCTTTGTAGCTATATTCAAAAAGGTTGAATGGAAGCCTATCGCGCACACCGCCGTAAGCGGTGTGGAGGCAGAGATTCTTCAGCAAACGGGAACAGCATCTGCCGACGGCAAAGCCGATGCGACGGGAAACGAAAACTGAATTTTCAAAGAAAAGACTGTCGGTATAATTAGGAGAATTGAATTTTCCGAAATAATATCGGTAAATTGAGAATAAAAAGCCTCGGTTTAAATGAAAACCGAGGCTTTTTTGTTAAAGCAGACGAATACCCGCCGCCTTGCATTTTTCGACAGTTTCGCTGTCCCATATGGAAGACTGAACCTCTCCTATGTGTGCGCAGCCCATCATCAGCATGCAAAGCCTTGACTGACCGATTCCTCCGCCTATTGTAAGCGGAAGCTCTCCTGCCAGAAGCATTTTGTGGAATGGCAGGGAGGCACGGTCCTCGCAACCCGAAATCTTAAGCTGACGGGCAAGGCTTTCTTCGTCAACTCTTATTCCCATAGACGAAATTTCGAAGGCGCAGTCCAGAGTTTCATTGTAAAGCAATATATCACCGTTTAGCTGCCAATCATCGTAGTCGGGAGCTCTTCCGTCGTGCCGCTCACCGTTTGACAGCTTGCCGCCTATTCCTATTATAAATACGGTTTTGTATTCCTTGACTATCTTGTATTCGCGCTCCTTTGCGCTAAGGTCCGGGTAAAGCCTGAGAAGCTCCTCCGAGGTGATAAACTTTACCTCGCGGCAAAGCTCTCCGCAAAGCTCGGGAAAATCTATATGCAAAAGGTCGTTGGTGTCGCATATTACCGAAACTATCTTTCTGACTGTGTCGCAAAGATATTCCAGCGTGCGATTCTCACGGGTTATAACCTTTTCCCAGTCCCACTGGTCTACGTATATTGAGTGGATATTGTCAAGCTCCTCGTCACGTCTTATAGCGTTCATGTCGGTATATAAGCCGTTGCCTACGAAGAAATGATATTCCTTAAGCGCAAGCCTCTTCCATTTCGCAAGAGAGTGAACCACCTGTGCGCATTTTGAAACCGCGGGGATATCGAAGCTGACAGGACGCTCAAAGCCGTTGAGGTTATCGTTGAGCCCCGAGTCCTCCGCAACGAAAAGAGGTGCCGAAACGCGCTTCAAATTAAGTGCTTCCGCGAGTCTGTCCTGGAATGTTCTTTTGATAAATGCTATTGCCTTCTGCGTTCTGTAAACGTCAAGCCTCGGTGCATAACCCTTGGGAACTGTAAGCTTGTTCATTTCTATAAATCTCCAATAACTTGATTTGAATTTTCGTATAATGCACAGAAAATGTAAACTAATGTTGCCTTTACTTTGTGGTTAACGTGCCGCTCTGAGAGCCTCTTCCTCGGTGATTTCGTCTACCGAAGCAATAACTGCTCTTTTCGATGCGTCCGGGATTGCTCCGTTATTGCCGACGGCATATACCACCGTCGTGTCGGAAATCTTATCAACGACGTTCATTCCCGCAATAACGTATCCAAATGCCGCGTATTCACCGTCAAGGTCGGGGCGATCTGCCGTGCAGATAAAGAACTGCGATGATGCGGAGTTTTTACCCTCGCCTCTTGCCATCGAAATTACGCCGCGCAGGTGCTTAAGGTCATTTTTTTCATAATGGTTTTCCGAGAATTCTCCAATAATTTCAATTCCCGAGCCGCCTGTTCCATCGCCATTAGGGTCGCCGCCCTGAATCATGAAATCCGAAATTATTCTGTGCATTGTAAGCCCGTCGTAAAAATCATCATTTGCAAGACGGAGAAAATTATGGACCGTAATCGGTGCCGTCGTTTCGTCTAAGAGCAGATAAACCTCACCGTAATCTTCAAAGGTTATTTTTGCATAGCGGAGTTTTCTGCCCTCGGTATCTCTTGTGCCGAAATATTCGCAGGAACCTCCGGAGCATGACGTAAGTGAAAACGCGCAAATCGCAAGAAGCGCTATTGCTAAAATCATGGATACGACTTTTTTCATTGTATATACCTCCCGACTCATCGGGACCTTTCCTTTAAAGATATTCGGCAACGAATATTTCGATTGGCGAAAGACCGCTGATTCCGCCGGATTTAGAAGCGGAGTCCAGCTCGCGCAGGCGCGCGGTTGCACGCGAGAGCTTCTCGGTTCCCCAGCGCTTAGCCGAGGCAATGCATATTTTTATTTTATAAGGATTCCATTTAAGCACCGACTCAATATCCGAAAGTCCAAGACCGTCGTCAAGAAGCATAGAAACCGTAACAAGCTCGCCAAACGCTCTGCCAAGCATCGCTAAAATTGCATTCGCGTCTATTCTGCGACCCTTGAGGTCCTGCAATGCAAGGAATGCTGAGGCGCGGTTTTTGTCGGTTATTGCACCCGAAAGCGCAAAGGCATCGCATTCGAGGGTTGCCGAGGCAATCTGATGAACCTCGCTTGCCGTGACGGCGCTCATGCCGTTAGCTTTGGCGTAGGCGCAAAGCTTCTCAACCTCACCGGAGAGGGTTTGCATTGAGTGACCCGACCTGAAAACCAGAGCAGAAAGGGTATTATTATCGGCTGTGATTCCATGCGAGGCAAAATGCCTTCCGAGCCAACCTACAAGCTGACTGTCTGTGCATTTTTCAAAGTTTACAAGATTGAATTTCGATGAAAGCTTTGCGGCAAGCTTCGATGGGCGCTTCACCGTTCCGGGATTGAATCCGCTCTGCGACGTCAGGAAGACGACGGTAGCGTAAGGATAGTCCGAGGTGAGCTCGGCAATGCTCAACAGCTTTTCACGTTCACGCTCGGAAAGGTGCTCAAGGTCCGCGTATTTCCATTCGATGAGCTTGTAATCAGAAAACATGGGCGGTGACTTTATTGCCTCTTCAACGGCGGCAAAATCAATTTCCTCTCCGTCAAAGCTTATGCGGTTGAAAATAGCAAAGCTTTCGTCGGGGCAGGCAACACCCGAGATTTGTTCAAGGTAATATTTTTTAAGGTAATCCTCTTCGCCGCAGAAGATATAGGCTCCGCCGACGGAGTCCGACTTTATTTTGTTTTTCAGTTCCGCGACTGTCAAATCAGCTTCCTCCCTCTTACTGCGAAAAAATCAAAAATGCGATTGGTGCAGGAGAAATTTCTTATTGTCCTGCTGTGATTTTCATAGTGCACGAACGCGTAGTCCCACCGATTTTCATTTCGTAAATCAAGGTAAGCTCCCCGCCGCCAAAGCGCATGTTGCGCCGTATCCGCTTCGTGTATATCTGCATATCCATGGAATATGGGGGCAGAGTATACAGGGATCTATGGATTACACCCTCCTCAAAGACCATGGTAGATTCAATGGCACCTCTTCTGCGGACGGTAATTTTACTGTCGGTAATTTTTATATCGGAAAGGATTTTTCCGCTCTCGCTCTCTTCCTCGTATGAAACTGTGAGTGAGCCGTCTTTTTGCTTAGACATGCTACCGTCGGCATTGGTGGACGTACTTTCTCCCTCACCGTCGGGAACACCCGCTGCGTCAAGGTCGCACAGCGACGAAGAAATATTAAGTCTGACCTTGCAAAAATCCGCCATACGACACCTCTTTCAAAAACAAAACAACAGGCTGTCCTGTAAAAGATAAAAGACAGCCCCTTGTATTATACTCCTCGCACGTGGCGAAGCTTGTCAATTCTTCATTCTCTTCTGAACGTTGTATTTGCTTCTGGGGTTTATGAATTCACGCCAGTTAAGGCTTCCGTTCTCGATTGCGTTAACGAGAACCTCGGCAGAAGCGATATTTGTAGCCAAAGGAATGTTGTAAACGTCGCAAAGGCGAAGAAGCGTATTCTCGTAGTCGTGAATTTCCTTGGACGGATCGGTGCTTCTGAAATAAAATACCGCGTCGATTTCGTTGAAGGATATTCTTGAAGCTATCTGCTCCATTCCGCCGGAATTTCCTATTAGGTAAGTTTCTATCTCAAGTCCGGTAGCATCAGAGATGAATTTGCCGGTGGTATGCGTTGCGCATAGGTGGTGACGGCTTAATATTCCGCAAAACGCAATACAGAATTGTGCCATAAGTTCTTTCTTGTTGTCATCTGCGATGATGGCAATTTCCATAAAACCGATGCCTCCTTATTTGAAACGGTATTCATTGAATAAATTGGTTAATGTGAAAAGCGTTTGGGTGCTGATTTTCCTTTGATTGTATCACAATTTCGAAGGTTTGTCAATTGCCACCGCCAAAAATTAGAGTAAATATATAAAATTTTTAGCAAAATGTCCATAAAAAATGAGAGGTTTTTATTAAAAAGGATTGCAAAAGGAAAAATTATGTAGTATAATATGCTGGGAAAACAAAGGGTGAGCCACGGATTTTATGCGGCTTACGAACACTATATATAGCAAAAGAAGGTAAAAAATGAAGGAATTTAAACGAATCGGAGTGCTTACCTCGGGAGGAGATGCCCCCGGAATGAATGCTGCTGTCAGAGCGGTCGTCCGTGCTGCACTTTCTAACGGCGTAGAGGTTGTCGGAATATACCGCGGCTATTCGGGTCTTATAGACGGAGATATACGCAAGCTTGGCGTCAGAGACGTATCCAATACGATTAACAAGGGCGGTACGGTCCTTTATTCCGACCGTTGCCCTGAGCTTAAAACACCCGAGGGAATGGCAAAAGCGGTTGAAACCTGCAGAAAATTCGAGATTGATGGAATAGTTACAATAGGCGGTGACGGAACCTTCAGAGGCGCAACCGCGCTGACTGAGCACGGCGTTCCATGCATAGGAATTCCCGGAACTATTGATAACGATATAAGCTCAACCGACAGTACTATCGGCTTTGATACCGCATCGAATACGGCACTTGACCTTGTAGATAAGCTCAGAGATACCTGCGAATCACACGCTCGCTGTAACGTAATCGAGGTCATGGGACGCGGAGCAGGTGATATTGCTCTTGTAACCGCTCTTGCAGCCGGCGCGACAGCCGTTGCAGTTCCCGAATTCGATTTTGACGAGAAGGCTGTCATTAAAAAGATAAAAAGCTCCAAGAAGCTTGGCAAGCGTAATTTTATAGTTATCGTATCCGAGGGACTCGGCACTGAGTACGCTCCCGCTCTGGCGAAAAAGATAGAGAAGGAAACCGGTGTTGAAACAAAGTTTGCAAGATTTGCTCATATCGTAAGAGGCGGTACGCCTACCTTGCGCGATAGAATTCTTGCCACCAAAATGGGAACCTATGCGGTAGATAAGCTTCTTTCGGGCGAATCCAACATCGTAATTTGCGAGCGCGAGGGCAAAATAGTTGCACACGATATCTCGTATGCACTTCTTCTTGACAAACTTTACAAGGGCAATATAACCGAAGAGGAGCTTGCCGGCATTAATGAGGCAACTCTTGCCAAAATGAAATTAGAGTGTGCAAGAAGACGCGAGCGCATCAGTCAGCTTTATGATATTGAGTACCGTATAAGCCTTTAATCACGCTTAGGCAAGAGGGAGTAATCCGAGCGGGTTCGACTCTCTTACGGCTAGCCGAACTAAAATGTAAATCCCCGTCTGACCCGGAGAAATTTCCACGGTCGAACGGGGGTTTTGCTTTTTTCGGTTCTTCATACATCTCGCAACGGAGCGGTTTCAAGGCGGAACTCGCAAGGAGTGCATATTTGCACCGCTTACATAGTGGATTCTCTTGCAATAAATTCCGACCTCAAGCGTATTTCGCTCTCGTACGGCTCTCCGGTTATCATATTCACTACCGTGGATGCCGCCAGAGCACAGCGTTCCCGCATTTTCGTATTGACGGAAGAAAGCGAGGGGGTCAGATATTTAGCCTCCGAAATATCGTCAAAAGCGAAAAGCTTTATGTCATCCGGTACAGATAAGCCGCGCTCGCGAATTGCCCGCATGGCTCCTATTGCTATATGGTCGTAACAGCAAAATATGGCACGGGGTACGGTGTTTCTTTCAAATAGACGCATCATACCCTGATATCCGCCCTCTTCAAAACGTGCAGAATCGTTTACTACGTACTCGTTTTTGAACGGTATACCGAGGCTATGCATCGCGTTTTTGAAAAAATTAAATCTGCGTATGCTGTGCGGCTCGCCTATATACCCTATATCGTAGATTCCGGCATCGACAAAGGTCTTGATTCCCTCAAGTATGGCATCCGATGAGTTGCAGCTTATATGAGCGAACGTTGCATTTGGCTCGTTTTTTGCCGCGTCAGGAATGTTCTCCGACATATACACGCACGGAATTTCGTTGCTGTATTGGTCAGAACGGGCATCCATGATTATTATACCGTCAACGTTAGTGTAATTACAGTAGTATTCAAAAAGCTTATTGCTGCTATCCGCAGAGAAATTGCTCGATGCCACGGAAATCTCGCATTCACGGGCACTAAGCTCCTTCTGAAGCGTTGAAATAGCGTTTGCATAGCACTGGCCTTCAAATTCGGGGCATATAACGCCGATTACAAGACGCGGGTATTTGGCATTGTAAAATTTTTTGAATACACCGTGCTTTTTGGCAATATTGAAAATCATTTTCCTCGTCTGCTCGTTCACCTCAGGGCTCATGGAAAATGCCTTTGAAGCGGTGGAGATAGATACGTTTGCCATTTTTGCAAGCTTGGATAGTGTTATCAAGGCTGTGACGCTCCTTATCCGTTTGAAATTAGCGTGACGCTTTCGATGTGAAATGTATCAATAATATTTTATCATAATACTTAAAATTGTTCAACACTAATATTCCAAAAAATTCATAACAATTTATGCTTTTCTTATACTTATCTCGCCACTGAAAAGAGATTTGCGCTCACCCGTGTCGAGTTTTACAACAAGCTCGCCGTCGTCGCTCACTGCCTCTGCGACGGCTTCATACTGCCCACCTGAAGCTAAAACGCGCACGCGCTCACCGATAACAAAGCATCTGCTACGGTATTCGTCTATGTAATTCTCTGCGGATTTGAGCATTTGCATAAGCCTCTTTGCAAGCTTTGCCAAAAGAAGATTTTTGTCAACGGCAATTCCGCACTCGTGTTGAAGGTTCGTGGCGATGCTGTCTAAATCTTTTGGAAAGGGAACGTCGTAAAGATTTATGCCTATGCCAACTGCCGCAAAGCTGAAAGCGCCTTTTGCTTGGTCGAACTCGCCTTCGGTAAGAATTCCGGCAAGTTTTTTGCCACCCAGATATACGTCGTTTACCCATTTTATCTCGGTTTTCGCGCCCGTGAGTTCATCGAGCACCGAGCAAACCGCGACTGCGGCACAGGTTGTAAGATGAATGATTTTATTTGCAGACAGAGTGGGCTTAAAAAGGTAAGTAAGGTATAAACCGCGACCCGTGTCGGATAAAAAGCTTCTGCCGAGCCTTCCTCTGCCTGCCGTTTGACCGTCTGCGGCTATTATAATCCCATTCTCCGATATAGGATTTGCTCTTGCGAATTCCTTTGCAAAGGTATTTGTAGAGCCTATTGATTCAAAAAGTATAAATTCAGGTGCTGTCCCATCGGAAAGATATCCGTTAATTGCTGTTTGCAAAAGCCTTTTGGAATCGGTAGCCACTTGCGTTTTTTCTATCATAAAGGTCTCCTTACTGCTACGCTGTCTGCGCGTGTAATCATTGTAACATTTTGATGGTATTTTGTCAACTGCTGCTTACACGTGTATAAAAAAGCGTTTCAAGAATAAAACTTAAAAGGAAAACATTGCAGGCGTAAGAGGGGAGATGCTATGCCATTTCTGGTCGAAGATTACTTTGAAAATATAAATATGATGAGAACCGAGCTCAGAGCCGAAGCAAGCTTTGATATCATTCATAAGAAGATGCGGCTGGGTGATACCGGAGCAAGCTTTTTCTATATAGACGGATTCGTTAAGGACGGTGAGCTGCAAAGAGTTATGCAGTATCTTCTCGGACGCACAAAGCTCGGCTCGGCGGAAGAGGTTGAACGTATAATTCCGTACGTCGAGGTGGAGAGATGCGGCGATGCGTGTAAAATTATTACCGCAGTTTTGTCCGGTCAGACCGTGTTTTTTGCACAAAGCTTCGGCGCCGAGGCTATACTCCTTGATTTGAGAACTTACCCGGCAAGACAGACCTCTGAGCCGGAAAGCGACAGAGTTATGCAGGGCGCGCGCGACGGATTTGTGGAAACCTTGGTAATGAATACGGCACTTTTGCGTAGGCGAGTGCGCGACCCCAGACTAACAATGCGCCATTTCGACATGGGCGGCTCATCACACACCGACGTCGTCGTATGCTATATGGAGGGGGTTGCAAAAGCCGATTACGTGGATGCCGTGTGCGAAAAAATAAAAAATTGCACTCCGAGAACGCTCACTCTCGGAACGCAAAGCCTTGCCGAAAGCCTTATTCGAAGACGGTGGTACAACCCATTCCCTAAGATAAGAACCACAGAGCGTCCGGATACTGCCTCAGCGCAGGTGCTGGAGGGAAGCGTGCTGGTCTTTTGCGACACCTCACCGGAGGTTATGATACTGCCCACCTCAATCTTTGATTTTACCGAGGAGGCAGACGATTACGCCTTTCCTCCGCTTACCGGAACGTATCTCAGATTTATAAGAATAGCCATTCTTCTTCTGTCCGTCGTCGCAACGCCGCTTTGGTACCTTCTGCTTGAAAACGGCGACACGGCTCCTGTCGCTCTGCGATTTTTGATTCCGGAAAATCCGGGTGCTCTGCCTATTATACTCCAGCTATTTATTGCTGAGCTGGCAATAGACGGATTGAAGCTTGCTTCGATGAATACCCCAAGCATGCTCTCAAATTCGCTATCCGTCGTAGGTGCTCTTATACTGGGAGATTTCGGCGTGGGCGTCGGTTGGTTTTGTCAGGACGTCATATTCTATATGGCGTGTGTTTCAATAGCGAATTTCGCTCAGCAGAATCACGAGCTTGGCTACGCGTTCAAATTTATGCGAATGATGATTCTGGGGTTAGTCTATTTTCTCGGCTTGCCGGGATTCATCGTAGGGGTCGTTCTTTTTGCTGTTTTCGTCTCGACAAACGTAACGGTAACAGGGAAGCGCAGCTATCTTTATCCTCTCGTTCCCTTTAATTTCAGTGCACTCAAACGCCTTTTCTTCAGAGTTAAGAAAGACGATTTTATACAAAAATGACTTTCTAAATTTGTCGTAAATGTCTATTGAAAATTTTTACTCAAAAATATATAATTAAAATGAGATAGTATACAAATGACTCTTACGGCGAAGGAGAACGAAATGAAAAAAGCCACCTCACGTATATTAACCCGCTTCGTCAGCGCGGCTCTGGCGGTATCGATTCTTATTTTTGCGATGCTTTTACCTTGCTATGCCACCTCGCAAGAGCAGGCGTTTATAGATAGCGTTGAGGCTCTTAGGGAATCGGATTCTTATAACTGGGATACGGCTATCGAGGATGCGGCTCTTAAGCTCGTGCCTCTCGGAGAAATCGAGGAGGGGGCGGTTTCCTCAGAACTTTTTGAAGCGTATGAATACTATATTTCCGAAAAAGCAATGTTTGACAGTGCTTTGGAATTTATAAACGAGTATTATAACGAGCTTGAGGATAATTATTCTTTGTGCGAAAGCTTTTCGCAGCTTTGCGAATATATGGACGTCGGAAGGCTTATTCTTGACACTTACTCGCAGAACGGTAAGTTCAAAGGCTACGTCCAGAGTGCGATATCAAAATTCAAAGAATTTGAAAGAAGATATCTGGAACTTATGGATACGATGGACAAATTCGTTCAAAGCGCTGCTGCCGCTGCTCAGTCGCAGAGCTATTCGAAGGTGAAATCCGAATATGACATGGCGGTAAAATACAAAGACGTATTGCTGAAAGGCGAGAATTCCGAGGATTTCTTTGAAGGTCACGAGGGATTCGATGAGGCAAATGCAAACCTGCTGTTAGCAGGGGCTTTTATCAGCGCCAAGGACACCGAGGCGGCAAGCTTTATAGAGGCTGTTCAGTCAATAAGTCAGGCTCAGAGCATTTATTCCGCGCTTTGCGAGGCATATTCCGAAATGCAGGGCGTTGATTCCACTGCAAACGAAGTGCAGTCCGCAAAATCTGCGCTGACGCAGCGCGTTGCTAATTATAACGCTGCAGTACGTGCAGCAAACGCCGCATCTAAGCAGGCGGGAGTCTTGGGAGTCGGTGTTTTGCACTGATAAAAGCGCTTTGTAATAAGGATTTAAGATATGACTAAAAAAAACAACCCCGATTTATGCGAGACGGACGAGGGTGCCGAGATTCCGGAAAATGAGTTTTTTGACGCAGAGGAGCGCGATATTCCCGAGCCCGAGGATTTGGATTTCGCAGAGCCTCCGGAGGAGGTGTATGAGCCGCAGGGACGCTACGATGCCACACTTTATAAGGTCTATAAGGACGAAACCGTGTCGAAAATACTGCAGATTTTGTCCTACGTCTCTGTTGCATTGACGGTGTATGCTTATGGCTACAATATCGTAGTACAAATACCGTCGTCGCCGCTGACTGCCGTCAGATACGTTGCCGTTTGCGCGGTTCCCTTTATACTCGTGAGCATCATGCGCAAGCTCTTTGACGCTCCGCGGCCTTATGAAACGTATCCGTTTTATAAAAAACCGCCAAAAAGCAAAAGAGGCGAGGGTTTCCCGAGCCGCCACGTATTCTCAATATTCGTAATAGCTGCAACGCTAGCTTTTGATAATCTCGTATTGGGCATAGGTCTTGCTCTTTTGGGCGGCATACTCGCCGTGTGCAGAATTTTACTCGGCATGCATTTTATCAGAGATACCGTGGCAGGCGCGGCAATAGGTATCGTTACCGGCGTTCTGGGAATGCTGATATCGGGTGCTATTATCGGATAATATGTGACATTATATCAAGGAGGATTTCCTATGTACGTAACCTGGATAACGCAAGCCGGATTGGTTTTTGAAAACGACAGAATTACGGTTATGATAGACCCGTATCTTTCAAATTCGCTTGGAGAGAAAAATCCCGCCAAAAACCGCAGGATACCGGTCAAATCCGAGGTGTTTGATATAAATCCCGACGTAATAATCATAACCCACGAGCACCTTGACCACCTTGACCCCGAAACTCTCTCGAAATTTCTCTCAAATGCGGAGAAGCCCATAACCGTGTTGGCTTCTTACAATGCATACACCAAGCTTCTTGAGCTTGGAGGTCCTCATAATTACGTGCTTTTGGCACCACATTCGGTGTGGAGCGAGAAGGGCGTTACGTTCTATGCGGTAAGTGCCGAGCATAGCGATAGATGCGCTGCAGGATACATCATAGACGACGGAAAGAGAACATACTACGTCAGCGGAGATACCCTCTACAATTACGATGTCATAGACGACGTGCTTGATCTTTGTGAGGACGGAGTGGATTATGCCTTCCTGCCCATAAACGGAGTAGGTAATAACATGAATGCAACCGACGCCTCGGACTTTGCCGAGGAAATAGGCGCAAAATGCGCGGTACCAATTCATTATGGGCTATTCGATGAGATAAATCCCAAGAATTTTGATTTTGAAAATAAGCTTATTCTCGAGCCGTTTGTCAGAAGAAAGCTTTGACGTAGCTGAACGGTTCAAAAACACCGAAATAAAAAGAGTGCAGACGCCAAAGCGCAACTGCACTCTTTTGCTATAATCGACAGACAAGAACATAGGCAAGAGGAAATAATCAGTCCGTACCGACAATGTCCTTGATAACCTCGCCTGCTATGATAAGTCCCATTGCCGAGGGCACGAAGGAAATACTGCCCGGCGCCTTGCCGCCCTCCGTAAAATATTTCTCGGCGGAAGGATGCCTCGGATGCGGTTCTTCCTTGGAATACACTACCTTAAGAGATTTAACTCCGCGCTTTTTTAGCTCGCAACGCATAGCACGTGCAAGAGGGCATACCGAGGTTTTGTATATATCCGTTACCTCAAACGCCAATGGATTGAGCTTATTGCCGGCGCCCATGGCGGAGATTATCGGTACTGCGCGGTTTTGCGCAATCTCTGCAAGTGCGAGCTTCGCGCTGACGGTATCAATCGCATCTATTATATAGTCGTAGCTTGAAAAATCGTAGTTTGCGACCTTTTCCGGCAGAAAGAAATCCTTGATTGGTTCAACACGGGCGTCGGGGTTAATGTCTTTTATTCTCGCAGCAAGAACGTCAACCTTATTCATGCCAACGGTGCTGTGAAGTGCTATTATCTGTCTGTTTATATTCGACTCCGAAACAACGTCGCTATCTACAAGCGTCAGAGAACCGACACCTGCTCTGGCAAGTGCCTCTGCTGCAAATCCGCCAACTCCGCCGACACCGAATATTATCACACGTGCCCCGAAAAGCTTTTTCTGCGCATTCTCACCGATTATCGACACGGTCCTTGTAAATCTTTCTTCCATATGGCATCATGGGGCACCTCGCCCTCTCCTTTGCATTGCTTTTAGGCTAGGGAAGAGGGAGCAATCCTAGCGGGTTCGACTCTCTTACGGCTAGCCGTGTCAGATGAAGCGGGTTAAACCTTTCCTCTGACTATAACCTTTTTGAGATTGAAATCATCGTCTACCAGTATGAAATCGGCGTCGTAGCCTACTTCAATTTTACCCTTGTTAAGCCCCATAAGGCGAGCAGGGTTCTCGGTTGCCATTTTCACAGCTGCCTCCTCCGGTATACCGAATTCTATCGCACGCTTAACACAGCCGAAGAGCATTGTGGTGGAGCCTGCAATCGTTCCGTCAGCAAGAGACGTCTTTCCGTCCCTGACGTAAACCGTCAGCCCTATAGAGTCGTAAACTCCGTCGGGTAATCCGGTGCTGACTATCGTGTCACTGACGAGTATAACTCTGTCGTATCCCATAATTTTTACGAGCATTCTGACTACGGAGGGATGAACGTGGTATCCGTCGCAGATGAGCTCTGCGTATACTCCCTCGGAATCCATACACGCCCCGATGGGTCCCGGTGCTCTGTGATGTATTCCGTTCATAGCGTTGAAGGTGTGCGTCAGCGAGGTCGCGCCGGCGCGCATAGCACCCATTGCGGTCTGGTAGTCGGCATCGGTGTGACCTATTGTTACCTGAATACCGCACTCTTCAATGAACTTTTTGGATCCGGGAAGCTCAGGTGCTATTGTGACTCTCTTTATAAGAGGGCACTCCTTTATCCAATCAAGCTTAGGTGCGGTTATAAGATTCTCGTCGTGCGCTCCCTTCTTCAAAGGATTGAGGAACGGTCCTTCAAGGTGATATCCCGGCATGTTCGCACCGTGACCTATATTGAGGTCGCGTCTTACTGCGCGATAGGCCGCCTCTTTGGATAACGTTCCCGTTGTTGGAAACCACGTGGTAGTGCCGTTTTCGAGATAATAGTCCGCCATAATGCCGAGACTGTCATCTCCGTCGGAAACGTCGTGTCCAAGACAGCCGTGGCCGTGAATATCTATAAGCCCCGGATAAAGCTTAAGACCGCAGAAATCTATACCCGGCTCTTTAGTTCTTCCAACGTGTGCGATTTTTCCGTCCTCTATTATGAGGTCGGTAAGCTCACCTTTGATTTTTACGTTTTTGAGAATAGCTCTCTTCTTTTCTTCGCTCATTTGCTCACTCCTACGTGCTCGGAAACCGCTGCAAGTAAAATACTGTGCACAGTTTACCATTTTGAATAATTTTACCACACCGGACGAGGTATGTCAATAAAGTAATACTTGATTTTCGGTGTGCGTTGTGCTAAAATTAATACACCGCTGCACGAATTCCGGCTAAAGCACCGATATGTGCGGCAATAATCTGAAAAGAGGATAAGTTTATGCTTTCAAGAGTATATTCCTCAGGCGTTTTGGGAATTGACGGTTACGAAATCGTCGTTGAATGCAGCTCGTGGAACAGAATTCCGCGCTTTGACCTTACAGGTCTTCCCGATACGGCGGTAAAGGAAGCGAAGAATCGCGTACAGAGTGCCTGCGAGAACAGCGGAATAAAATTCCCTGCGCTTGACATTATGATAAATCTGGCACCTGCGGATACGAAGAAAGAGGGGACAGCTCTTGATCTTGCTATAATCTGCGCGATTTTGCAGAGTGACGGAATAATACCGGTAGGATACGATTTCAGCGATAAATGTATAGTCGGTGAGCTTTCGCTTTTCGGTGAGGTCAGAGAGGTGCACGGAGTACTCTCTATGACGGTTGCGGCAAAGGCAGCAGGCAGAAGAGCGATATTCGTTCCCAAGGCTAACGCCGGAGAGGCGGCAGTCGTCGACGGTATAGCGGTCTATGCCGTAGAATCTCTGAATCAGCTTATCGCTCATTTCAAGGGAAGCGAGCTTATGACGCCCGTGGAGCGCAATCCCGAGACCTATAATCTTTCGGCGCATGCCGATTGTGACGATTTTGCTGACGTAAGAGGTCAGCTCGTTGCAAAGCGCGCAATGGAAATTGCCGCAGCGGGAGGACATAACGTTCTGATGATAGGACCTCCCGGTACCGGTAAATCAATGCTGGCAAAAAGGCTTCCCGGAATACTGCCCGATATGACTCTTGATGAGGCAATAGAGGTCACAAAGGTACACTCCGTGTCGGGTTTGCTTAAAGGAAATCTCGTTGTGGAGCGTCCGTTCAGGTCCCCGCACCATACCGTAACTCCGGCAGGATTTGTCGGTGGCGGAGCGAATCCAAGACCGGGAGAAATATCCATAGCCCATAACGGTGTGCTGTTTTTGGACGAGCTTCCCGAATTTTCAAAAAGCGTAACCGAGGCTATGCGGCAGCCTCTTGAAGACGGAAAGGTAACCGTTACCAGAGTTGCCTCAAAAACCACTTACCCCTCCAAATTTATGCTCGTCTGCGCTATGAACCCCTGCAAGTGCGGCTATTTCGGTGACGAAACCAGACAGTGCACCTGCACGGCAAAAGCAAGGCGTCAGTATCTCGACAAAATCAGTGGGCCTTTGCTCGACAGAATAGACATTGAAATAGAGCTTCCTTCGGTACCTTATGAGGATATCGCAGGCAAGAGCGAAAAGGGCGAATCCTCGGAAAAGATACGGGAGCGTGTCAATAAAGCGAGGGAGTTTGCCCGTCGAAGATTCGAAAAAGCAGGTGATAGAACAGACCTTACGAACTCGGAGCTCGGTGGCGAAATGTTTCGCAGACACTGCACGCCCGATGCCGAGGGAGAGGCGGTAATGAAAAAAGCGTACGAGGTGCTGGAGCTCTCTGCCAGAGGTCATGACCGTATACTTCGCGTGGCACGCACCATTGCCGACCTTGACGGTGAGGAAACGATAACTGCGGAGCATATAGGCGAAGCGATAATGTATCGCTCGTTGGACAGAAAATACTGGAAAAAGTGACGAAATTCCCGCGCGCTCCGCATCCGAGCCGCCTTGCTCTCGGCAAAGAGGCTCCGTGCCGCGCTATGCGCTTTGAGTCTGTTGGTGTAAACCTCCGAAAAAAGCATTCCGAAGGCGTCTGACTGACGAAACAAAAAATTTACAATTTGGGTATATTACACTATGGCGAGCTTGCAAATTTGTTGGGTTCGCCATTTTTATTTTTTTCTTTTGTGCAAAAGGTAGAAATTTATTGGTGAAAAAGTCAAAAATAACAAAAATGATTGCATTTTATATAATAAAAATGGTATAATGGGAACGGTCTAAATAAATTTCCGTATTTTTAAGGAGGAAATATGAAAAATAAGATGAGAATTGTGATGCTGCTTTTGGCGTTCGTTATGCTCGTAACCTGCGCTGTATCAGTCATCGCATCGGCAGCCGATCAGTCAATGCCTATATTTGCTGATTACGGTAAAAATTACGTCGGTGATGAAATACGCATTTCCGATTACAAGACCAGTACGGTCTACCGTGACAATACTATGGAGGATTTGGCTCAGGTTCCAAACTATTTCGGATCCGGTGAGAGCGACACTCACGTAAAGGCAGAAAAGGCTGCTCCCGATGAAACCGTGAGAGTCGGCGCAGAGAATATTTACAATCCCACGCTTCCGAAAACCGGATTCATTACGTTCAATTACGGTGCTAAAAAGGATGCCATTTCTACCTCAAAGGCGCCCGATAGAATTTATAAGACGGTCAGTCTTGGCTCTATGTCGGATGCCGACAGAAACCCGACGAACGGTTACGTTATAGAGTTCGATATGGCGGTTCTCAGCTACATAGATGATATGGGAACGCCTAACGACACCAGTGACGACGAAAGACGCTGGGAGTTCCCCTCTTGGATTGACGCTAAGGGCAACGAGAGTGACGGTTCCATGAAAATGGAGTTCCTCACCGGCAGCAGTGCAACACAGCTCAACGGCAAAGGCCAGCAGCTTTATACTCATTTCCTTACGATGAAGCGCGACTATGAGTCGGAAGAAGAGGAGTACTATTTCACCATCGGTGGCGGACGCAGCCGCAACGTACAGGCTGACGAGTGGGTTCACATCACATGGGTCTTCGACCCCGACGCTCTCACCTTTACCATGTATCTCGGTAACGACAAGACAGGAAGAGAGTTCGTCGGAGTTCAGAAGCTTGTCGAAGAGCTTTACCCCTGTAACTTCCGTATAGGCGGTCAATGCGCGTTCGGTCAGGTATCCTTTGACAACATACTTACCTACACCGGTACCAAGGTTCACAATCCGAAATACCTTGCCGATATGCCCGTTGAGCAGAGATTTATCTATCTTGCAGAGTGTGCTGCGGATACCTCGCTCTCGGCTTCTTCCAGATACATAGCCTCCGAATGTGCACGCGTGCTTTATGAGAACAATGAATCGATAAAGTTCGGCACTGACCCGCTTGTGAATTACGCTGTTGATATATACGAGAGTATAGTAAACGACGAGGCAGCCATGGAGCAACTTATCGCGGGTGCCAGGGAATATAACGCTATGGAGTACGTCAAAATGGTAGCTGCTGTGGCAGAACTGCCAAGAACTCTTTCGAATATCGATACCCGCGAATCAAAAATTGACAGAATCGATGCTTATTACATTTCGCTCGATGGTATGATAAACACGGAGAACGCTGAGTATGTAAGGGCGCGTGATAATCTCCTCAAAATGAAGGAATGGCTCACCAAGGATACGAACGTAAACACCTTCATAGTCGAAATGGAGAGATTCATAGCATGCGAGCAGCTTGGATTCGTGGACTCAATGAGAGCTCATTACCAGACTGCTACCGAATGCAAAAATGCGGCAAATGCCAGCCTTTCTGATTACGAGGATGATGATCCCGCGAAGGAAGACAGCGTTTACAAGCGATTCGCTGCTGCGCTTGAAAGCTATGAGTCGGCATCTGATCTTCTTGAAGAATCCGAGAAATCTCAGACCTCCGTCCGCTTTGTCAGCATGGTAAAGATACTTCTTGAGCGCCGTGCCGCTTGGGGTGTTGACGACGGTACCTGCGAGCGTATATGGAAGAGCGCCAAAACGCTGATAGAAGGAGGCAACTACGATTCGAACGTTTCCGGCTTCGGAGATGCATATTACGAGTTCTACACCAATGGTGGCATCAACGATTTCTTCTGGGGACGTATCCAGCAGATGCATATCGATGCGATATCCGCAAAGCTTGCCGGATTTGACGTCGAGGGTGTTACGTACATAGCCAGAAACGCTATCATTCAGTACGTTGAAAACTATATGGTTATGAATAGTGCCACTATAGACTTTACCAATCCCACTATAAGAGAATTGCAGGCAACGGCGGCTGCATATAAAGCAAACCTAGGTTACTACTCGGCAGACTTTATGAAGGAGCTCAATGAGAACGAGAAGCGCTTTGTAAACATTATTGCCATGATAAAGCAGCAGGATACCTACGCAGGTATAATGCAGTACATGGAAGAAGCAACCGACTGCTATTATTCGATGAACATTTCGGATGATACGATGGACGACGTAGTTTACTACGAGGAACTTTGCGTAAGGCTTGATGCAATAGCTGCGGATTGCCGGATCTTCATTGAGGTTGCGGATGCTATCGAAGATGCCGAGAATGACGACGAGCTTTATGCGCTTCTCGCTCGTGGCTTCATTTGCATAGAAAGTCTTGATTCCACCATTGAAGGCGTCGACGACGCTAAAGAAATCTACAACAAAGCATACGTTGAATATATGAACGGGGTTAACGCTGTTAACGGTCACGTATTCTCGGCTACCGATATCGTAAGCTCGGTAAGAGCGTATTGCGGAATCGAAAGCCTCGTAGCTTTTGCAGACAGTGTATTTAACTAAGAAAGGAGTTAAAGAAAAATGAAAAATAAATTGGTTAAACTGATTTCTTCTCTCCTTGTTCTTGCATGCTTGATTTCCTGCTTCGCTGTATTCTCATTTGCAGCGGAAGAGGAAGAGTCTACGGAGCTTACCGGAGGCAAAACCGAAAGCACCATCCTCCATCTTCGCAGAACCTTTGACGAAGGATGGGATATTAATAACGGACTTTCACCCAGTAGCGAGAATAACCCGATTATGTCGGTAGAGCGCGAGGAGCTTGCGGATTTCTCCTATAACCACTACGCGCAGATAGAGACTACCAAAGAGGGTAGCTGTTATATGCAGCTTACATATGACACAAAACCCGTCAGCGGAGGCTCGATTCTCGAGATGGACGTTAATATTAAAGATTACTGTAATTTCGGTAATGTAATGTACTTGAGAACTCCCGGTGCATCTGCCGGAGGTACTCTTGGGAGCCCTCTCGGAGTTTTTGAGAACAGACTCAGAATATTCAACTTTGACGTAGGTCTTATGAACCAGGGCTGGATGCACGTTGCATACGTTATGAATTTTGACCAGACCGAGTACGTTTGCAATCAATGCGGAGCGCTTGAGCGCTTTGACGAGGCCTTTGCCGTAACTCCTACCGACGGTCACGACTGTTCTTCCTGCGGAAACGCTCTGCTCTTCCACAGAGTTAAGTTCAGATGTTATTTCTCTCTTTCCGAAAACTTCAATCCCGATAAAGCAAAGAACGCGGCAGGTCTTAGCGGTCAGCTTACCTCTGAGGACCTTAAGAATACCTACTATTTCGATTACGTTATGAAGGTAGGTAGCGAAAACGATACCAGAAAATGGAACGAAGCAAGCGTTGACTTCTTCCGTTTAGGTCCCGGTCTTGGTTGGAATAAGGGTTGTACCGGCCAGAAGATAATGTTCGATAACATTACTCTTTATTCCGACCCCAACACTCCCGAGGGCGAGTGGATGGATTTCGTTGAGTTTGAGGACGATGAATACGGTACGCTGGTTAACGAAAACAAGTCGACTACCATTGACGTCGTCGGCGGCGGTGCTTCAAGCAATGATATTATTAATGCAGGACTGGTTCTCAAAACCAACTCCAGATATGCTCTGAAGAAAGGCGAGAGAGTCCATATGGCAGTTCCGCTCAAGGACGATAACGGTGACGTTATTGAGGGAATGGACGTTGGCGGTGCACCCATGAAGGTCGACGGCCAGGTTTACGTTCCGCTTGATCCTATATTTGAGCTGACGGGCTATCCTAAACAGTGGCGTGCTGACGGAATATCCTGCGATATTTCCACAGAGCACGGCTCGGCGGTGCTGACTATGGGACGGAGCGTTGCCATAGTTAACGGTGAAAGAGTCAATCTTACCGCAGCACCCATATATCTGAAGGCGGAAAAGAGTGACAACACTTACCGCGCAATAGCGCTTGAGGACGTTGAGACGATCTTCCCCGGATGGTACGTAACCTACGATACGATGGGACTTATCGCAATATGCACGGCAGGGGGTGTCTTTGACAGATATTCAGACCTTTCCGCAATGCTCACGATTATGAAGAACTTCGTATTCGATTACTACACCGGTGAGGAATTCTACTATAAGGTCAAGGAGAATACAAACAACTTTGACCATCCTTACATAAGCGCAACCCAGGAGCAGTTCGACTTCATCCATAACGTTTGGCTTTATGAGGAAGACGAATACAAGGATGAGACCTACAAATCCTGGCTTGATGCGAGAGTAGCGGCGGGTGATAACCTTTACGTTAAATATACCTCTAAGCCTACCGGTGACCACGTTGCAAAAACCAAAGAATTTGACTTCTCCGTAAAGAACCCTAAGTATCAGTACCTCTATTACGAAGTAACAAACTTCCTTGAGTGCGGTATTAAGGACGGTAAGTGGTACGAAACAAAGTACGACTACGGTCAGTATCCTCACTACAAGTATAATATGAAATGGGATGAAATCCCTACCGACTATGTCGGTGAGCACTATAACGACGGTGCTGAAATTGAAACCGGACGTGTTGGCGCTATTCAGAGTATCGCTAGCGAAATTGAGTCAATAGCGTTTGCATACGTAATAACGCGCGACGTAAAGTATGCACAGCTTCTTTGGGAAATCATGCTTTCCTTCATGGAGTTCCGTCACTGGGGTCAGCACCAGTTCCTTGCCGTAGCGGCTGTTGGTCAGGCGCTTGGAAGAACGTTTGACTGGATGTATGACATCTGGACTGAGCTTAACTATGATACAAACATGATGGCTCAGGCTATGTATCAGAAAATAGTATGGTTCGGATACGTTGTAACCGTGGATAAGCACACGACCGACTGGTTCGAGGATAAGTCCATTCAGCCCGGTACCACGCCTTACAACGACATGACTATCAACTGGAACGTTGTTTGTACCGGTGGTCTTACTCTTTGTGAGCTTGCAATTATCGGTGAGCAGGATCCCAACGGCGTTGACAGAAAGCAGGGTAAGGATTACAAGGGCAAGACCTATACCGAGGTAGACTTCACCAGATCGAAAAGACGTGAAGACCTCGGAGGAGGCGAGCATATTCCCACCAACACGGAAAACCTGCTCTACTTCACCATGGCGTCCAACTTTGAAACAATGTGCCGCCTCGGTCTTAACCAGTATCCGCCGGACGGTTCGTTCATAGAGTCACCCGGTTATTGGGCATACGCTACTAACAACCTTACGATAATGCTTTGGGGTCTCGTTACGGCGACCGGAGACGATTGCGGAGTTCTTGACTATGCGGGTATGGATACCACCTGGTACTTTGCAGTACAGAGTGAGTTCCCCTCTGATGAAAACAAAAAGGGCATGTATTCCTACTGGAACTTCCACGACTCCTCTCTCGGTCAGCAGTCCACCGAGCTGTTCTTCTTCATTTCCCAGTATCTCGGAGACCCCGCGCTTGCGGCTATCCGTCTTGAGCATATTAAAGCAGGAAAGTCTGTAACTATAGAGGATATTCTCGGATATAAGAAGGAATATCTTAGTCTTTCAATGGACGATGTCGTTCTTGACCGCGACTACGTAGTTGAGAACCTTAACGGTGTCTTCGCGAGATCCGAATGGGATGACGGGTGTCTGTTCACCGGTATTCTCGGCGATGCAAACAACTGTACCGCGCACGGACAGATTGACTGCGGAAACTGGATTTACTCCAACCTCAATACCATCTGGTTCTGCGATCCCGGTGCAGACGAGTACGACCTTTACAACTATTTCTCAGCACCTACAAGACAGCACTACTACAGATGTATCGGAGAAGGTCATAACGTAATGATTGTTACCAACCTTCCCGAGCAGATTCCTTACGGTCAGTTGTACAACGGAAAAGCCGACTTCCTCTACGACGAATATATTTCCAACGAATACGGTATAAAGGCAGTTCTTGATACGACATCGCTCTTCGCTCCCTATTCGAACACTATGTATCGCGGACTTCTTTTGACTAACGACAGACAGACTGTGGTTATTCAGGACCAGATAGGTCTCAAGTCCTCGCTTGACTTGGCTTGGATTGCGCATACGGAAATAAGTGACATAACGCTTTCAGATGACGGCAGAACCGCATATCTTAAGAAGCAGATATCCGCTGATTCTATGGTGCATACCGTAAGAGTTAGTATCGTCGAGGAGCGCGCTACCGACCTTAAGTTTGAGCTTCTTGATGCCGGTGTATCTACCTTCCTTCTTGAAAAGACTCATCCTTGGGGTTATTCAGAGAGCATGGGTGCCGAGCCGCAGTACTCGCGTAACAAGCTCAGAAGACTTGTAATCAGAAACAAGGGCGCGATGAACTTCAACGTAGCTGTTGTAATTGAGCTTCTTGAACTTGAAGAGGATACCAACGTGCCTGTTGAGTATGATTACATCGATATGCGTGACTGGGTTCCCGAAGAGAAATACGACGGCAAGAACGCAGGAATCGGCGGTGGTAGCTCCTCCGGTGGCGGTGGTGCGCAGGAAACTATCGAAACTCTTACACCTAAGGATATTATCAAGTATGCTAACGACTGTAAGAGATACATAGATACGAAATATGCATTTACCACCAGAACTACGGACTTCTTCAAGTGTCTGGCGCGTGTTAACAACGGATTTAACTCTCTTAATATCGACAGATATCAGGGTGTTGCATCTATGCAGACCGCGTATGCTAACTACAAGGAATATATGAAGCAGTACAATGCATTCAGAGAAGACGTAAATGCAAAGCTTAATCTTGATATTTCGTTGACCAGATCCTTCTCGGGAGTTGCAAATATCTCCACGAGCAGCTCAGCGGAATAATTCAATAAAAAACAAAACGGCAGGTCGCACCGACCTGCCGTTTTTATAAGCCAAATATTAAGATAAAATCGATACGCACTGTTGCGGAACAAATCCCAAACGTTCGCGCAGGAGCGAGAAGGAAGCAAGAGGCGAAGCCGTAAAAAAAGGACACCCCGAAGCTCAAATGCTTTAGGGGGTGTCTTTCAAAACGAGGCTTCGTTTTTTATTTGCTGATTAGCGCTGAATTCTTCCGGTTCCGTTTCCACCGGCAAGAGCCTTAACTTCGTCAACGGTTACCATATTCATATCGCCCTCGATGGAGTGCTTGAGGCAGGAAGCTGCAACAGCAAATTCAACTGCGTCCTGAGTTGAGTATCCGTTGAGGCAAGCGTATATAAGTCCTCCGCCGAAGCTGTCGCCGCCGCCAACGCGGTCAACGATATGCATGTGATAGGACTTGGAGAAGCAGTATTCGCCGCTTTCTGCATTGTAAAGAAGAGCAGCCCAGTCGTTATCGTTTGCGCTTATAGAGGAACGGAGGGTTATAGCAACCTTCTCAAATCCGAATTTCTCGGCAAGCTGGCGGGCAACCGATTTGTAGCCGTCGTGGTTGAGCTTACCGCCGGCAATGTCGGTGTTCTCTGCGTCAATTCCGAATACGTCGTGAGCATCCTCCTCGTTGGAGATACATACGTCAACATACTTGCAAAGCTCGCTCATAGTCTTATTTGCTTCCTCGCGGCTCCAGAGCTTCTTTCTGAAGTTGAGGTCGCAGGAAATCTTAACGCCCTTTTCCTTAGCCGCACGGCAAGCGTCGAGGCAGATGCCGGCAACGGTGGGATTGAGAGCGGGAGTGATTCCTGTAAAGTGGAACCAGTCGGCACCTTCAAAAATCTTATTCCAATCAAAGTCGGAGGGGCTTGCCATAGCGATTGCGGAATAAGCTCTGTCGTAGATAACCTTGGAGGGACGCTGAGAAGCACCCTTTTCGTTAAAGTATATACCAACTCTATCGCCGCCTCTGGTTATAAGCGAGGTATCAACTCCGAATTTACGGAGCGCGTTAACTGCACACTGACCTATATCGTGCTTGGGGAGCTTGGTTACGAAGGCGGTATCAATGCCGTAATTGGCAAGAGAAACCGAAACGTTAGCCTCTCCTCCGCCGTAAACAGCGCCGAATTTTTCAGCCTGAGTAAAGCGAAGATAGCCCTCCGGAGCAAGTCTGAGCATGATTTCACCAAATGTAATAACCTTCATTGTTTTTTTCCTTCCGAAAATATATTTATTTTTTATTAATTTTATCCGCGCAGTGTGAATATATTTAAGTATACGTCACTTGTTCGGCAAAAAATGCCGAAAATTCATCAGTTAGCCTTTATTTCATCAATACAAGCCTGGCACAGCATCTTGCCGTTAATAAGCAGAACACCCTCGCCACCGCAAAGTGCGCAGCCTGACACGTGCTTTTTAAGCACTATTGAGGTGCTCTCAACGAAAAATTCCATTTTCGTTCCTTCGGGGAGGTCAAGCATGGTTCTGATTTCCTTGGGAATGACTATACGGCCAAGCTCGTCAATTCCTCTTGATACGCCGGTAGACTTCATTTTATATCTCCTTTGCCGTTGTTTTTTGCCTCCGCGCCGTTTGATGCAAGCGGCTTCGGTAGGATTAAATTTCTGATATTATTCTAGCATAAGGCGGTATGTTTGTCAATAGAAATTGTAAAAATATGGGAGAAAAAATTGTCAAATTAAGGAAATATACACAGAAATAATTTACCTTCCAAGTAAATAGAAAGAAGCAGGGAGAAAAAGCATGAGCGAAGAGTCCGAAAAATATTGCGAGCGCGTACTGGCTCTCCTTCCGTTTTCGGTAGGAATTAAGCTGCGTGCCGTATTTAAAAGCCGCAAGGACTATCCACGGGGTCTGTCGGAGATAAGAATAAGAGTGGGTAGAGTCTGTTCTGCCGTTTTGTCGGGCGAGAACGTGACTGTCGGGCGAGGTATTACGGAAGCTGAGGCGAAGCTTTTACTTGACAAACTTCTCGGCAAGAGCTTGTATGCACATATACATACCTTAACCGACGGATATCTAACCCTTGACGGCGGAATCAGGGTTGGAGTTATTTTCAGAGCCAGATATGAGGGGGGTGTCGCCGAAATATCCGAGCCTCACGGATTTGTTTTCAGATTGCCTACGGCAGAGTCGGAGGTTGCCGGCAGGATATTTGAATGCTGGAGGTCGGTACGCTGTGAGCGGCGCGGAATGTTGATTTTTGCCGGTCCGTCGGGAGGAAAGACCGCCGCCTTACGTTCGCTTGCACGAAATATTGCCTTGGAGCAAAACCAAAGAGTCGTAATTGTAGACGAAAGGTGTGAGTTTCGCGAGGAGGACTATCAAGGCGCGTGCGTGGACATACTCAAGGGGTATAAAAAGCACGAGGGCATAGAGCTTGCCCTGCGGTGTCTGTCGCCGCAAATACTTATTATTGACGAGATAAGCGCTTCCGATATCGAGTCCTTGCTTTCGGTAGGCAGGGGAGGGGTCGGGCTCATAGCTTCGATACACGCCTCGTCCTATTCCGAGCTTATTGGTAAGGCCGGGGTTCGTGCGCTTTGCGATGCCTCAATTGTAGAGAATGCGGCGGGAATATCGCGAAGCGGCACTGAGTTTTCTGTTGAATTTTACAGCTTGAAGGATGCGGAGGCGGTATGCTTATAAGATTGCTTGGATTTTCATTGCTCGTGCCGCTATGCTTTGCCTTTCTCGCTGAGGAAAGGCGCTTGTCTTCGGGCAGGGTTGCGGCATTGGCGGATACTGTGCGCTTTATTGAGCGCATGGAGCGAGGCGTGAGTGTTGGAATGCTCACGTTTGACAAAATAGTTACCGACGCTTTATCAGAGTCACCTCAGTGGCTTAAGGAGGTGCTCGGAAACGAGGGGTTCGGTTGCAATACCGTAGGGGCGTGTATGCTTTCCGACGAAGAGGGTAGGGCACTTACGGAGTTTTTAAACGCTTTCGGTAGCTCCGGGCGCGAGTCGGAGATTAAGAACGCAAGACGTGCGATGCAGTATTTTGCCGACGCCCAAAGGCGTGCTGCCGAAAAACAGCAGAGAAACGCAAAGGTGTATCCGTTGCTCGTATTCGCTGCTCTGGCGGGAACGTTCATACTGATAATTTGAAAATCGGAGCATGGGCAAATTGTACCACGACAAAGAAAAGAGGTTGAAATCATGGATATAAGTCTTATACTTAAGGTCGCCGGAGTAGGCGTGCTGACAACGGTAACCTGCCAAATTCTTTCCAAAATGGGAAAAGACGAGCATGCAACTTACGTTTCGATAGCCGGAATACTGGTGGTTCTTACGGTGCTGATGCTGGAGCTTGGAAATCTGATAGACACTGTAAGAGGAATATTTGATATATGAGTGAGCTTTTTGCCCGTACTCTCGGAGTTATCATTCTGGTTGGTATACTCTCTCAGGTATTAAAGCTTTTTGGGTGGAAGGGCGTACCCGTGTTCGTTTCGCTATGCATACTGGGAATAGTTTCGCTTTATGCGGAGGCGTTTTTGGGGGTGTTTTCCGAGATACAGGAGCTGGCTGCTGTCGGAGGGATTTACGAATACGCGCGTGCTGCCGTTAAAATTATTGCGGTTGGCTTTCTGTGCGGGGTTCTTGCAGACGCCTTCTCGGAAATGGGCGAGGGAGGTCTTGCAAAGAGCGTTACTCTGGCATCGCGCCTTGAAATAATCTGTATTTGTCTGCCGTATTTTCGCAAAATTGTTGACACGGGGCTCGGCTTTCTCGAGTATTCCGCGTAAATGTCAAAATTGCCGCAAAAAAAGGACATAAAGGAAATGATAAGATTGGAAAAGAATAATTCCGCGCTTTTTCACTCTCGCGTCTGCCGCGATGCTTCGGTCTGCGGATTGGATAAAATCCCTAGGCTTCCCGAGGGGCGCAGAGGGCGCATGATTTTTGCGATGCTGTTTTTTGCCGCAGGCGTTGCGGTTTTGCTTCCCGGGATTTTCTCTGTGGCGCGTGCAGGTCGGGGGGCGTGCTACGGTTTATATACCGAGCGTCTTGATGCGCACGCATGCTCATACAGCTTAATTGAGGGCACCGACAACCCGTTTGGCACCGAGGGGGCGGATTTTTCAGACGAGCTATCCGAAATACTTGACGGTTTCTTCGTACATATCGGTGAATTTGCCGACGTGGGCAATGACGGTGACCTCAGTGGGCTTGCCTCGGGATTTTCACCGGATAACGTCGTTTCCTCCGTTTTGAATTTGCTTGGCGGAGACGGTGAGGTTGGCGGATTTCTGATTATGCTGTTTGGCGTGTCGGCTCTTTTGCTTGCCGCAGAGCTTACCGCCTTCAATGCAGGAGAGCTTTCGTCCGGCATGACCGGCGGCGTAGCTATGGTTCTTTCGGTTCCGATTTTTGCCTCTGTTTCGGGAATTGTATATTCGGTTCGGGACGGCTTGCAATCCGCAACGGAGCTTTTTTCGGGTCTGATACCTGTTTTTACGTCGGTAAGCGCAATAGGCGGTGGGGTTGCGACGGCTGCTGCTGAGGCGGCGGGAATGAGCTTTACCCTATCAGCCGTGTCGTTTTTTGTCAGGGACGGGCTTCTTCCGATAGTTATGCTCATGATGGCGCTCGGGCTCATAGCCTCCTTCGACGTTGGAGGCAGCGTTGCACCGGTAATCAGAGGGGCTAAGAGCTTTTTCACACTTGTGCTTGGAGGCTTGACGAGCATAGTGGCAGGAACGCTTGCTTTGCAGACGTTGATAACCGGAGCTCAGGACAGTATGACGCTCAGAGGGATGAAATATGCAATCTCCGGAATGATACCGATAGTCGGCGGAAGCGTCTCCTCCGCCCTTGGAACGCTCGCTTCCGGAGTAAATCTTGCCAAGGGCACCGTTGGTGCCGTATCCCTTGCAGCATTGCTTACCGTTCTCGGTGCGCCGCTTATAAAGCTGCTCCTTTACCGTATTGCATTCAGAATATGCATTTCCTTTTTGGAAATGACCGGCGGAAAGCTGGGGGCGGGAATACTGTCATCGGCACTTTATGCCTTTGATATGCTTATATCGGTTTTCGCATTTTCATCACTCGTGTATGTTTTAGAGGTTATTATATTCTTAAAGTTTGGAGTTCCTGCGGTATGAGCGCGCATCTTGTTACGATTTTTTGTGCATCCTGCGCCGTGGCGTTTGCGGGCTTCGTTTTATCGTCGGGAAAGGCAGAGAGAGCGGCGCGTGCCGCACTTGGAATAATTCTGGTCTCGGCTATTTTATCTCCTCTTATTTCTTTGGGGCAGGGATTTGCACAGCTTCCCGAATACTCCGGTGCTGAGGAGGAGAGCGTTTTTGAAAAGACTGCCGAGGAGGCGTTCTGCGACGGGGTCCGTCTTGCAATAGCAGAGAGATTTTCGCTTGATGCCGAGCATATCAGCGTTCGTGCCAAGGGATTTCAGACCGAAAAAATGGCAGCGGAGGTTCTGACCGTTACGCTGAGTGAGCGTGCGAAGCTTGCGGATTACCGTGCTATAAGGGAATTTGTAGTTGAAAATAATTTCGGTAAATGTGAGGTTGAGTTGAGGTGAATGATTTTATAAAGAGCGTCAAGGGCTGCTTTTCGGGGAAGCGCGGCAGAATTTTGCTGTTACTGTTTTTGCTTGGTGCGGTTTTGCTTACGGTGTCATTTTTTATTCCGTCGGCAGAAGCTTCGGAGAGCGGCGGGGGAGGACTTTCGGAGTACAAGCGGTCGTTGGAGGCAGAGCTTTGCGAGATGTGCAAAAACGTCGAGGGCGTTGGAAAATGCCGCGTGATGATAAGCTTTTCTGAGGGCGAGCGCTTGGAGTATAAGGGCGGTGAGCTTATTTCTGCGGTGCCTCCGAGAGTGCTCGGAGTGAGTATTCTTTGCGAGGGCGCGGGAAGCGACGCCGTGAGGGCGGAGCTTACCGAAATGGTATCAGCGCTTTTCGGTATCGGAAAAAATCGAATTTGCATTTTGAAAATATCTTAGCAATGCGGAATAATGCGGGATTTGCGTGCATAAGGTTTATCAGTAACACAAAAAAGGAGAGCGTCATACAATGAAAAACGAAAAAGCAAAAAAATTCTTTTCGTCCAAGGCGGCGAAAAGCATCGTAGTGGTCGTAGCGGTTCTGCTCATCGGCCTTGCGGTGTATCTCAATTACCGCTGGTTCTACGACCCCGTGGATAATTTGGGATACGGAGATAACAATATGAGTGACAACGGCGGTGACAGCGCAGCTACCGATGCCGATGCGGAGAAGAACGATTACTTCGCTGCAACGCTTCTTACCCGTCAGCAGTCCAGAGATGAGGCAATCGACGTGCTTATGCTGATATCCGAGAATGCGGATGCCAGCGAAGAGGCAAGAGCCGAGGCACAGGCTGAAATTTCGCAGATAGCCGTTGATATTCAGAACGAGGCTAACATAGAGAGTCTTGTTAAGGCTAAGGGCTTCGAGGAGTGCATTGCCGTTATTGGAGAGGACACGGTGAGCGTTGTCGTTAAGGCTGAGAGCCTTCAGGCAAAGGATACAGCTCAGATTTTCTCTATCGTTTATGAAACTACCGGTATTGCACCCGAGAAGGTGAGCATAATCAATAAGTAAGAACGGGCACGAAGACGCGAAAATTTTATTAGCGCAGGCTGCTTCGTCTTTGAAAAAACGAATAAAACAGGGTGAGACATTCAATTTCGTGCCTCACCCTTGTTTTGCGCATGCAAATCCTCGGATTTGCAGTCGGAATCTGTGAAATTCTTCATTTTGCGCGCTAACTATTGACAAGCGCAACGCTGTGTGATAAAATGAGATGGTTATTTATTTTCCGCGCATAAGACGCGGTGTATCAGGAGGCAACATGGAAAAGTTAAAGGTTGGTATTATAGGTGCTACCGGCATGGTCGGTCAGAGATTCATACTTCTTCTCTCAGAGCATCCCTATTTTGAAATAAGCGCGGTTATCGCAGGTCCCCGCTCGGCAGGAAAGAGCTATGCCGATGCTGTTGAGGGAAGATGGAAGATGACCGTTCCCTGTCCCGAAAAGGTTAAAGGTATGACTATTATTTCTTCCGATGAAATCGGAAAGGTTAAGTCGCTTTGCGATTTCGTATTCTGCGCAGTCAACATGACTAAGGATGAGACTCGCGCTCTCGAGGAGGCTTACGCAAAGGCGGAGGTTCCCGTCGTTTCAAACAACTCTGCTCACAGATGGACGCCCGACGTTCCTATGGTAATTCCGGAGGTTAACGACGCTCATCTTGAGGTAATTGCCGCTCAGAAGAAGAGACTTGGCACCGAGCACGGATTTATCGCAGTTAAGCCCAACTGCTCTATTCAGTCGTACGTAGGCGCGCTGACCCCGCTCCGCAAGTACGGAATTAAGGAGGTAGTTGCAACGACGTACCAGGCTATAAGCGGCGCAGGCAAGACCTTTGCCGAGTGGCCTGAAATGATAGATAACCTCATTCCATTCATTGGCGGTGAGGAGGAGAAGAGCGAGAAGGAGCCTCTTCGTGTTTGGGGTAAGGTTGAAAACGGTGAAATCGTTCCCGCGTCCGACGTAACCATAACCACTCAGTGCCTTCGCGTTCCCGTTTCCGACGGACACATGGCAGCGGTATTCGTAAAATTTGAAAACACTCCGACTAAGGAACAGATACTTAAGGATTGGGCAGAGTTTTACGGAAAGCCTCAGTCTCTCGGTCTGCCTTCGGCTCCCGAGCAGTTTATAACCTATTTTGAAGAGGACAACAGACCTCAGACCAAGCTTGACAGAGATTTGTATCGTGGAATGGGTGTTTCGGTAGGAAGACTTCGCTCCGATGCAATTTACGATTTCAAGTTCGTAGGCCTTTCGCATAACACTCTTCGCGGAGCTGCCGGCGGTGCAGTTCTTATCGCAGAGCTTCTTTACAGAGAGGGATATCTCAAAAAGCTCATCTGACACACGGTGCTATCGGTTGAATATTAACAAAAAGCTTCGGGGCGTTTTTGCGTTTTCGAAGCTTTTTTGCCGGCTCGCCAAGCAAGCGCTGTCAAAAAAAGGGGGCTTCGGGCTGTAATATTTGCTTTCAAAACGCAGTTTTTGGTTATTTTGAATAAAAAGAACTCTATAATTTTGTCAACCGAGCACCGATTAAACAGCGTAGCGTCTATTGACTTTTCAAATATAAAAATGTATAATTATAATGGTTAACTAAAAATAGCTATCATTGGCGAGTAAAAAGCAACGAAAGGTTAATTAGGTATTTTTATGAAAAAAATCATATGCTTGCTCCTTGCATTAATATGCATGTTTGCCGTTGTTTCCTGCGATGATGAAAACACCGACGGTAACGGTGATCAGCAGGGAGATCAGGGCGGTTCTCAGGACGGCGGCTCGGGTAAGGAACCCAAAACCATTCCTGAAATTATTGCTATGTCGAATCCTACTGTCGTTACCACTCATATCGCGTACACCGGTGACGACGTGCTTGAGGGTGAATTCATAACCAAGACGGACGGTGCAATATCCGTTTTAGAGTATAATTACCAGCGTCTCGCTACGGTTCCGGAAATGAGCGAAGGAAGAATAAAGACCGTCGAAGGCAAGATTTATTACAAAGACGGACAGGTGTATACCACCGAGGGAGAAGAGTGGGTTGACGTTGATACATACGTTACCTCCCCGTTTACCGTAAGAATTGAGGAAGATAAGTTCAAGACCTACAAGCTTAGTGAGGATGGCAAAACGCTTGAAGGCACCATAGTAGCAGAAAATTCCGAAAGAGTTCTGGGAACTGCCATTAATGCCGACGGTGACATAAGCGTTGAAATTATCACCAACGGTTACAGTTACCTTTACTACATCAACGTGTCGTACAAGGCTGCCGGCAGCGGCGCCTTGGTAACTATCAATACCAGCTACGACTATTCTTCCGTGGAGCTTGAGGTTCCCGGTGAGGAATAATCCCAGTGATATAAGCTTGAAAGGAATATACGTATGAAAAAAATTATAGCATTGCTTCTTGCGCTGTGTTGTTTGTTTGCTGTTGTATCCTGTAATGATAACAACACTGACGGCGACGGAAGCGGTAACGGTGATGGCAGCGGTGACAATTCTGTGCTCGATGGTGCTGCAGGTGAGCAGATGAAGGCTGTTCTTGAAATGTTCGATGACAGTATTCCCACAAGATCCGATACAACCACCACACAGACCATAGGTGGAAACGTTGTTCTTGAGAGCACGGCAAGTCTTGTTACCGGAACGATAGAAGGCAAGGCTGTTTCTGTATACAACGGCTCTTATTCCTCTCTTCGTGAGGTAGGTAACACGCTTAACATGACAGCACCTCAGACCGAATCCAAGTGGTATGTAGAGGGCAAGGGCGTTACCGATGACAAGGGCGCAACCTGGGATGCCGAAGCCGATGATTTTGCACCCAAGGAAGGATTTATAAGACTTAATCTTTCCGCGGAAATGGTATATGAGGCTGTATACGATGAGGTATACGAAAGCCTTCTTCTCAAAATTAAGAAAGAGCATGCAACCAGCGTTATCGGTGCATATCTTGAAGAAGGACAGACTATTGATTCGGACATTGAGGTAACCGTAGTTACCGCAGGTGGACGTATTACCGGTATTAAGCTCGCGTATACTGTTCCTAAGCATGAGATTTCCGTTGATGACTCCGACGCTAAGATAGAGGTGCAGGAGACTAAGGTTGTTATTGACGCTAAGTATCAGTACAACCATCAGAAAATCAATCTTGGATAATCACCGGGTTGTTCCGGTAAAAATTGAATATATCTTAGGATTCAGCCGGTTGCTATATCGCTTGCGGCTGAGTCGGATTGGAAGGATAAATTATGAAAAAAATACTTTCTGTCGTTCTTATTCTGGCGTGCCTTTGCATGATGTTTGCATGTAATGACAACAATACCGACGATGGCCAGGGAGACGGTAGTAATGATACCACTCCTGCCGTTACTGCAAAGGAATTTCAGGAATCGCTGGCTGCAACCGAGCCTGCAAAGGTTGTAATAAAAACCGAAACTACAACAGAGGGCCTCGGAACCCTTGAAGCCACCTACACCATAACCTATAAGGCTGACGGAAGCGCAATCATCAACTATACTTACGAAGAGTGGAACGAGGTGTCCTTGGACAGCATTCCCGATGAGGCAAAAACCGAGTACACCAAGACCGTTACTATGGATGAGGACGGAAACTTCAGTGACGAGTCGTTCGATGACGATGCTGTTCTCGGTGCTCTTAAGGTAGATTTGGAAAAGCTTGCGAAGGGATACACCGTAAGCAAGGACGGCAATACTCTTACCGCTACCGTAGCGGCAGACGGTACAAAGGATGTCTTCGGTGCAAATCTCGGATATGCAGTTAGCATCAAGGTTGTAAGAAACAGCAAGACTGTTGAAAGCATGGAACTTAATTACACCTCCGGTGCAAGTGCAGTTAAGGCAACCTTTGAGTTTGACTGATTTTCAAATAAGATAATAAATGAACGAGGATAACTTGTAATCTGTGTCCTCGTTCATTTATTTAATACAGGCTGTGTCAGGTATCAAAAGCGGGACTGCTTTCATCTATATAAAAATAAAGTGCGTGAGCTAATTGAATTGCGGTGCGGTCTATATGCCGAATAGAACGGAAAATCAGCCGAATGACAGATATATAATGACACAGTATAATATATATGGTAAAATGTACGTAGATACTCAAAGAGGTGAGGCGCATGAAATGCAGCTTGTATATAAGCAATGACGTAAAAGAAGAAGAAATCAAGATTTACGCCAGAGAGCAAACCGATAAAATACGAGAAATAATAAAGCTTGCTGAGGATTCGGGAAACGATGAAATCATCGGATATGACGGTGAGCAGTCGATACGTCTTGATATAAACGAGATAAATGTTTTCGTAATTGAAAACAGACGTCTTTTCGCCATCTGCGACAGCGGAAAGTATAGGATAAAAAAACGCCTGTACGAGATAGAGCAAATGGAGCTTGCGGGATTTGTCAAGATAAATCAGTCTTCTCTTGCCAATATAAAGAAAATTAAGCGTTTTGGTGCTTCGTTCGGAGCGGCAATGACGATAAGCTTCGCTTCGGGGTACGTTGACTACGTTTCCCGCCGTCAGCTTAAGACGGTTAAAAAGGCGCTCGGATTGTGATACGGAGGTGAATATAAATGGATGATATAGAGTATACGAAAAAATATTATATAAAAACCTTTTTGCACAGAGGTGCGATTTTTGCCGGATTCGGTCCTATAATATGCGGAATTGTATTCATAATTTTGGATAACGTCCTCGACGGCGGCGTCAGATTTAGCGGCACGGATGTCTTCGTTGCCATTTTGTCAACGTATCTTCTTGCCTTTGTTCAGGCAGGCGCTTCTATATTTAACCAAATTGAGCATTGGCCGTTAGCGAAATCCTTGCTGTGCCATTTTTCAACGCTTTACGTGGCGTACGTGCTGTGTTATACGTTAAATTCATGGATACCCTTTGAACCTTTGGTAATTTTGATATTTACACTTGTATTCCTTGGTGTTTATCTTGCAATATGGTGTTCCGTTTATTTTGCTATAAAGATATCCACCAGGCGAATGAATATGAAAATGCAATATTAAGCAAAGAACCCCGACCTTGCATGCCGCTACGCACAAGGTCGGGGAATGTTTTTTGTCAAAAATCGCAGAGTTGATTGAAATGTAAACAAATATCTACATATATTACATATTATGATAAAAACATGCACAAAATATTCGGTAATGCCTAAATCTGACAGTCCCTTGGCTTTGTATAAGGCATTTAAAGAAACTGCGCATCTGAGCTGTTTATTTTCCGGGAGAAGCCGTATCTGAGCCATCGCCGACGAGTCCCAGACGCTGCGCTGCATCCTGGCGCATTTTGTATTTGAGAACTTTTCCTGCTGCATTCATAGGGAAGCTGTCGACGAACTCAATGTACTTGGGGACCTTGTGGCGCGCCATGCTGGCTTTGATATAAGCCGTCATTTCTTCCACCGTTATGCTTCCGGGCTCTTTGAGAATGATACACGCCATAATCTCTTCGCCGTACTTCTTGTCGGGTACTCCTATGACCTGCACGTCCTTGGTCATCGGGTGCGTGTATATAAATTCCTCAATTTCCTTGGGGTAAATGTTCTCACCGCCGCGGATAATCATATCCTTCAGACGTCCTGTGATTTTGTAGTTTCCGTTTTCGTCACGGCAGGCAAGGTCTCCTGAATGAAGCCAGCCCTCCTCGTCGATAGTGCCCTTCGTTGCATCGGGCATCTTGTAGTAGCCCTTCATGGTGTTGTAGCCCTTGGCGCAAAATTCACCGTTGATACCCGGGCCAACCTCTTCACCGGTTTCGGGATTTACTATTTTACACATAACGTGAGGGAATGCGCAGCCCACTGTTTCGGTGCGGACCTCAAGAGAATCCGTCCAGGAGCTCATGGTGTTACCGGGGGCACACTCGGTCTGTCCGTAAACGCTTACAATACCCGTCATATTCATCTCTGCGGGGTCTGCGGCACGCTTCATAAGCTCGGGGGGGCAACCCGCACCCGCCATAATACCGGTTCTCATGTGCGAAAAATCGGTGCTGCGGTAGTTCGGGTGGTTGAACATTGCAATAAACATGGTGGGAACACCGTTAAAACAGGTGATTTTTTCTTGGTTTATGCAAGCAAGCGAGGATTTCGCAGAGAAATACGGCATCGGGCACATTGTGGCGCCGTGCGTCATTGACGACGTCATGGAAAGCGTCATTCCAAAGCAATGGAACATAGGCACCTGTATCATCATTCTGTCCGCGGTGGAAAGTCCCATGCGGTCGCCGATACACTTTCCGTTGTTCACTACGTTATAGTGGGTGAGCATAACACCCTTGGGGAATCCCGTCGTGCCGGAGGTGTACTGCATATTGCATACGTCGCTCGGCTTGACCGCTGCCGCCATTCTGGCAATCTGCTCGCGGCTGACAAGACTGTAACGCGCCATTGCCTCGTCGAACGTAAGGCAGCCCTCCTGCTTGAATCCAACCGTGATAACGTTACGCAGGAACGGAAGCCTCTTTGAGTGCAGAGGCTCTCCGGGTACTGTTTTCTTGAGTTCGGGGCAGAGCGTGTTAATTATTTCCTTGTAATTCGAGTCAAGACAGCTCTCAATCATAACGAGTGTGTGAGTGTCCGACTGGCGAAGCAGATACTCTGCCTCGTGTATTTTGTATGCGGTATTTACCGTAACGAGAACCGCGCCAAGCTTGGTCGTTGCCCAGAACGTTATATACCACGCGGGTAGGTTAGTTGCCCAGACTGCGACCTTTGAGCCTGCCTTGACGCCCAGTGAAACAAGGGCTCTGGCAAAACGGTCTACGTCCTCACGGAACTGAGAATATGTACGCGTGTAGTCCAGCGTGGTGTACTTGAAGCAATACTGGTCGGGGAACTCGTCAGCCACTCTGTCAAGAACCTCCGAGAAGGTCAAATCTATAAGTTCATCCTTCTTCCAGACGTACTGACCGGTGCCGTCATGGTTGAAGTAAAGGCTCTTCTGCATATCTCTCGTAGAGTGAAAACGTGACATATAGTTTACAAAATACGGGAAAATAACCTCCGGGTCTTGAAGGTCGGTCATCCATTCGGGCTTCCATTCAAGAGAGATGAAGGCATCGTAATTAACCGAGGAAAGCGCGCGCATAACGTCGTCTATCGGCATTGTTCCCTCACCGATAAGCTGATAGGTACCCTCGTCGTCGGAGTCGCGCATGTGAACGTGACAAACATACGAGCCCAAATTCTTTATAGTGTCGTCACCCGACTCGGCGTTATCTCTGTAAGGATGGTGTACGTCCCAAAGAGCAGCAAGATTATCGCTGGCAAATCTGTCAAGCATTTCGCGCAGCCTTGCCGTATTGGAATAAATGCCGCTGGTTTTTATAAGTATACAGACGTTTTTCTCCGTGGCAATCGGCAAAAGCTCTGTCAGAGCCGCGCCCACCGTCTTCTCGTCATCCGATAAAGCGCAAACCGCAACGTACGGAACCCTTGCCCCGTGTGCTGTTTCAATAAGGCTTATAACAGATGCCACAGCGTTCTTGTCGGAAGAAAGGTCTATGGACGTGTCAAAACAAGGGATAGATATAGCCCTGTCACGCAGCTTGCGGACGGTAGCGGCTATGTTATATTTGTGGAAGGGTCCGCCCTTTTCCATTAACGGATCGAATTTGGTCAAATTGTAAACCTCAACGCCGGAGAAGCCCATATCGGAGGCAACGTCGAGCATTTCGTCAAAGGAAAGAGAGGGCCAGCCTCTTGTTGAAAAGGAGAGCTTCATTCTACTTCCTCCTCGTATATGATTTTGTTAAGAGCGGACAGGTATGCCTGAATACCCGCGCCAACGATATCGGTTGAGATGCCTCTTCCCGAATAAACCTTTCCTCCCGAGCGAAGCTTAACTATCGTCTGTCCCATAGCCTCGCGTCCTTCGGTAACTGCTTGGAGCTGGAAATCGTCAAGCTCATAGTGGCAGCCGGTGATTTTTTCAATAGCCTGAAACGCTGCGTCTATTGAGCCGTCGCCGATGTAAACGCCTTCAACGTGGTGGCCGTTCTTTTCAAGCTTTATATGTGCGGTTGCGGAAATTGTGTTTCCGGAGGTGATGACGTAAGTATCGAGCTTATAGGTTGAGGGAACCTGCATGGCAGAGGATGCGACTATGGCATCAAGCTCTCTGAAGGATACCTTTTCCTTTTTGTCTGCAATCTGCTTGAATGAGGCGTATACCTTTTCGGCATCCTCGTCCGAGAGGTCGTATCCGAGCTTGGCGGTTGCTGCCGCAACTGCTTCCTTCGTATCGTGAACGGTGAGGAATGTTCCGTCATCCTCCGATTCCAAAGCATTGCTCTTGCTCTTGCCGGTCTGGCAAAGACGCTCTATCTGAGAAATTATACGGCTGAGCTGAGTCGCTCTTACTCCGACGGAAGCGTTTAACGAGTCTGACTTTGCACAGAGAATACGAACTACGTTGGAAAGTGAGGCTTCGCTGAGTGAATATGCCGCCGTACGTATATGTGCAGCTCCCTCTGCGGCTGCCATAACTGCGCAAGCGTCAGCCATAGCTATGGTGTCAGAGCAGCAAACTCCGAGCGTAAGGTCGCGAAGCTTGGGAACTGCCTCGTACTGAGCGCGGATAAATTCCGCGAACTCGGAGGGAAGCATAGTGCCTGCGGTGTCGCAAAGCGTTACCGTTGCCGCACCTGCTGAAATTGCCGCGTTTATAGCATCGGCAAGGAAAGAGGATTCACTGCGGGTTGCATCGTACGCGACGAACTCTACGTCAGAGCAGAGCGCGCGGCAGGCTGCAACGGTGCTGCTTATAGCTTCAAGCATGGCCTCGGGTTTTTTATGGAAGAGATATTCTATTTGCACGGGGCTTGTAGCCGCGCAAACCTGAAGCCTTGGATTTTTTGCGTTTTTCAGCGCAGCCCAGGTTTTTTCGATATTTTCATTGTTGAGCAGCTCGACGGGAACAGCTATGCGACTGTCGCTGACTGCTGCGACTATTGACTTTATCTGCAAGGCATCAATGCGAGGATTTTTTATACCCTCCAGCTCAATGATATCCACTCCGAGCTTGTCTAGGAGCTTAGAGAGCTCAATCTTCTCCTTAAAGCTAAGGCGAAGCTCCTCTGAGGACTGTTTCATTGTTGCGTCACTGATTGTAATTTGTCTCATAACTTGTGAGTCTCCTTTTCAGAAAAATCGCTCGGACCTGTTTGCTGAATTCTTTTTGTGCAAATTCCAAGAGATAACATATATTTAAGCATTAAATCCGCATTTTGTCAATAGCAGAGGTCAAAAATATTTGTTTTTTGGCGGTAATTTAATAGAATACACGAACTTTAAATGTGTGTTATTTGAAATTTTGTGCGGTTTTTTGACAAAAAGTATTTGACATTTGGAAAAAGAGGTGCTATAATATTCTCGTAAATTTAATACTTTTAAAGACTGTGACGAAGACGGTACGGCAAAATAAGCTTTCAGAGAGTCGGCGGGCGGTGCAAGCCGATAGCAAAAAGCCATGGTACCCATCACTTCCGAGTTGAGAGCCTGAGCGTCGGTTAGGGTTCTACGTTTCCCGCGTTAAGGGCAATGGCTTGCAGGAGTCAAAGGTGGCGGTTTTTCCGCAAAATGAGTGGTACCGCGGGTATATTCTACTCGTCTCAGGAATGCTTTCTTGAGACGCTTTTTTATTCCCGAAGACAATTTCCCGCACGACAGAGCACAGTAAAATTCCGAAAAATCTTCCCAATTCTGCCGTGGGTATCGCTCGCAGCAGCTTTTGGTTATCGCTGAGGCGAAAATATTCCGCACAGGACGTTGCGGTCAGCCTTTCGCCACACTTTTATGAAAGAGGTGTAAGTAGAAAATGGATACAATGGAGCATAAGATAAAGCAGATTGCCGACCGTATACGCGAGCTGCGTGAGATAACCGGACTTTCGGTTGCCGAGATGGCAGAGCGTACCGGAATGAGCGAGAGCGAGTACGAGGAGTGTGAGGCAGGTAACAGAAACCTCAGCATAGCATTCCTTTACCACTGCACGCTCAGCTTCGGCGTTGATATGGGTGATATTATCGAGGGCAAAAGCCCTAAGCTCAGGTCCTACGCTCTGACGAGAAAGGGTGACGGTCAGCGAATAGAAGAGGCTCATCACATGGTTGGATACAGCCTTGCATCAGGCTTCCGTAACCGTATAGCACTTCCTCTTTACATGGAGATGAATTACCATGAGGGTGCTGAGGGTGAGAAAATAGAGCTTGTGACTCACGAGGGTCAGGAATGCGATATCGTCATAACCGGTCAGATGAAAATTCAGATAGGCGACCATACCGAAATTCTGAATCCGGGCGACAGCATATACTACGATTCCGGCACACCTCACGGAATGATAGCCGTCGGCGGCGAGGATTGTTCCTTCTATGCTATCGTGCTTCGCAATCAGGCGGCACGAGAGGGAGAGCAGGAGGCAGCAGCCTCTGAAACTACCAAACGTCGCGATGAAGACAAGCAGCAGAGAGTTTATCACGATTTTATTATTCCCGTCGAAAAGGACGGAGCTCTTACCGAGATATCCTTCAAAAACGAAAACAGCTTCAATTTCGCCTTTGACGTCGTTGATGCACTCGGTGCGCGCAAGCCCGATAAGCTTGCCATGCTTCACATAAGCGGTGACGGTACCGAGCGCAGATTTACCTTCAAGGATATGCAAAGAGAGTCCGCGAGAGCTGCAAACTATTTCAAATCTCTCGGCATAAAGCGCGGTGACCGTGTGATGCTCGTTCTTAAGCGTCATTATCAGTTCTGGTTCGCAATTCTCGGCTTACATAAGCTCGGAGCGATTGCAATACCCGCTCCGAATCAGCTTCTTGAGAAGGATTTTGAATACAGATTCAACGCCGGTAAGGTAAAGGCAATACTCTGCACAGCAGACGGAGAGGTCGCGGATTCGGTAGATTCCGCGGCGGCAAAGTGCCCCGGCCTTGAGCATAAAATACTCGTCGGAGGCAACCGCGATGGCTGGCATAGCTTCGATGACGAATACACAATATACAGCAGCCACTACCTGCGCACCGAGGACGCTCCCTGCGGAGAAGACCCTATGCTTATGTTCTTCACCTCGGGAACGTCGGGGTATCCCAAAATTGCAGCGCATAATTATAAGTATCCTCTTGGACATTTCATTACTGCAAAATACTGGCACCAGGTCAACCCCGACGGACTTCACCTTACCATATCCGATACCGGTTGGGCAAAGGCTATGTGGGGCAAGCTTTACGGTCAGTGGCTTTGCGAGGCGGCAACCTTCGTATACGACTTTGACCGTTTCGATGCGGAGAAGATACTTCCTCTGTTCAAAAAGTATAGCATCACTACCTTCTGCGCACCGCCCACGATGTACAGAATGCTTATCAAGCAGGACCTTTCCCGCTTTGACCTTTCAAGCATAGAGCACGCATCGACGGCAGGCGAGGCGCTTAACCCCGAGGTGTTCCGCCAGTTCGAGAACCATACGGGTCTTAAGATTATGGAGGGCTTCGGTCAGTCCGAGAGCACCCTTATTATCGGTAACCTTGCAGGCGGAAGCCATAAAATTGGTTCTATGGGTAAGCCTGTACCGCTTTACGACGTGCATCTTCTTAGCTCCGAGGGCGAGGAGGTTGCCAGCGGTGAGAGCGGAGAGATATGCATAAATATTTCAAACGGTCTGCCTTGCGGACTTGCTTATGCTTATGAAGGCAATCCCGAAATCACTGCGGAAACCTGGCGTGACGGATACTATCATACAGGAGACCTTGCATGGCGCGATGAGGACGGATTCCTCTGGTACGTCGGCCGTGCCGATGACGTTATTAAGTCGTCGGGATACCGCATAGGTCCGTTTGAGATAGAGAACGTTATCATGGAGCTTCCGTACGTTCTTGAGTGCGGTGTTTCGGCAGCTCCCGATGAAATTCGCGGTCAGGTCGTAAAGGCAAGCATAGTGCTTGTAAAGGGTCACGAGGGAACCGACGAGCTTAAGCGCGAAATTCAGAATTACGTCAAGTCCCGTACCGCGCCTTATAAGTATCCGAGAATAGTCGAATTCCACGAGAGTCTTCCCAAGACTACCAGCGGAAAGATAATAAGAAAATTACTTTGATTGTAAGTCCACCGCCTTGCGCGGTGGAAAAGAAGAATTATGGAACATAAAAGATTAACCCTTTTTGCAGGGCATTACGGCAGCGGCAAAACCAATATTGCCGTCAACTATGCAATGCTTCTGGCAGATGAAGGCAAAAAGGTATGTATCGCTGACTTGGACATAGTGAATCCGTATTTCAGAACCAAGGATAGCGAGAGCGAGCTCAAAGAGCGCGGAATTACGCTTATATGCTCTGATTATGCGAATACGAACGTAGACGTTCCCGCAATTCCTGCGGCGAGCTACCGCATCGTTCAGGATAAATCCTGCTTCGGAGTTGTAGATATCGGCGGTGACGACAGAGGCGCATACGCGCTTGGAAGATTTGCCGATGCGATAAAAGCAGAGGGTGATTACCGCATGGCGTTCGTTCTTAATTGCCACAGACCGCTGACGTCTGACGTAGAGGGTGCCGTGGAGATTATGAGAGAAATAGAGGAGGCGTGCGGGATACGCTTCAACTGTATCGTAAACAACTCTAATATTGGCAGAGAAACTACGCCAAAGACGGTTATGGATTCGGTTGCCTTTGCAGAAAGCGTAAGCAGGGCTACCGGGCTTCCGATTTGGCTTCATACCGCTGAGCGCAGTGTAGCCGAGGGGCTTTCGGGAATACCCGTGATGCCTCTTTCGCTTCAGAAGAAATATTTCGACCTGCCACTCTGACGTAGCGTCGGGTGTGCGGCTGATATAAATAGGAGGAATAAAAATTGACTAAAGTAACTTTTAACACCGATATGTGTAAGGGCTGCGGTCTTTGCGTAGACGCTTGCCCCAAGAAATGTCTTGCAATCGCAGAGGATAAACTCAATCCCAAGGGTTATTCTCCGGCGTACATGAAGGAGCAGGAAAAGTGTATAGGCTGTGCCTTCTGCGCTACTATGTGCCCCGATTGCATAATAACGGTTGAAAAGTAAGGAGGCTATTATTATGGCAGAAAGAATTTTAATGAAGGGTAACGAAGCTATTGCAGAGGCGGCTATCAGAGCAGGCTGCCGTCACTATTTCGGATACCCCATCACCCCTCAGACCGAGATTGCCGCTTATATGGCAAAGAAAATGCCCAAAATCGGAGGAGTGTTCCTTCAGGCAGAGAGCGAAATTGCATCTATAAACATGGTTTACGGAGCATCTGCGGCAGGTATGCGCGTTATGACGTCCTCGTCAAGCCCCGGAATATCTCTTAAGGCAGAGGGACTCAGCTACATAGCAGGCTCAGACGTTCCCGCACTCGTAGTTAACGTACAGCGCGGAGGCCCCGGTCTTGGCGGTATTCAGCCCTCTCAGGCGGATTATTTCCAGGCAACCAAGGGCGGCGGACACGGCGACTATCGCATGATAGTTCTTGCTCCCGCTTCGGTTCAGGAGATGGCGAGCCTTACAATCAAGGGCTTCGAGCTTGCAGATAAGTACCGCATGGTTTCCATGATTCTCGCTGACGGAACCATAGGTCAGATGATGGAGCCTATAACCTTTGAGGACACAGAAACCGAAACCTACGAGAAGCCTTGGGCGCTTACCGGCACCGAGTGCAAGCGTAAGCACAATATAGTAAACTCTCTTTACCTGAAAGCCGATGAGCTCGAAAAGGTGAACTTTGAGCGCTTTGAAAAGTATAAGGAAATAGAGAAGAGTGAGGCTATGTGGGAGGAATACATGATGGAGGATGCAGAGATTTGCGTCGTTGCCTTCGGTATTGCTTCAAGAGTAGCTAAAAATGCAGTTGCAGAGGCAAGACGTCAGGGTATAAAGGTCGGTCTTATCCGTCCTATCACCCTTTGGCCGTTCCCCACAGCAGCTCTCAGAGCAGCCGCAGATAAGGTTAAATCCTTCATATCCGTCGAGCTCAGCATGGGACAGATGATAGAGGACGTAAGACTTGCCACCGAGTGTAAAAAGCCCATATCGCTCTGCAATCGCGTAGGCGGTATGATTCCTACACCCGAAGAGGTGCTTTCTGCTATATTCAAGGCAGAGAAAGGAGAGTTCTGATTATGGCAATAGTATTTGAAAAGCCGAAATCCTTGACGGATAAGCCGTTGCACTACTGCCCCGGTTGTCCTCACGGTATAATTCACCGTCTTGTCGCAGAGGCTATTGACGAGCTCGGTATAGAGGGTAAGGCTATCGGTGTTGCACCCGTAGGCTGTGCCGTTTTCGCATACGATTATTTCAACTGTGATATGATAGAGTCTGCGCACGGTAGAGCTCCTGCCGTAGCAACCGGTATAAAGCGTTGCCGCCCCGAAAACGTAGTATTCACCTATCAGGGCGACGGTGACCTTGCATCTATCGGTATGGCGGAAACCGTACATTCCGCGGCAAGAAATGAGAATATAACCGTTATCTTCGTAAATAACGCAATTTACGGTATGACAGGCGGTCAGATGGCTCCTACCAGCCTTCCCGGTCAGGTTACCCAGACCTCGCCTTACGGACGTGACGTAAAGCATTGCGGTTGGCCTATTAAGGTTAGTGAGATGCTTGCAACTCTCGAGGGCCCTGAGTATATAGCTCGCGTTGCGGTAAACAACGTAAAGAACGTAAAGAATGCCAAGAAGGCAATCAAAAAGGCGTTCCAGAATCAGATTGAGGGCAAGGGCTTTTCGCTTGTCGAGGTAGTTTCCGCTTGTCCTACCAACTGGGGAATGACTCCCAAGCAGGCGCTTGAATGGATAGAGAGCGATATGCTTCCTTATTATCCTTTGGGTGTATATAAAGACAGAACCGAAAAGGAGGCAGAGGGCAAATGAAAACCACAGAGATACTTATAGCAGGCTTTGGTGGACAGGGTATACTCTTCTCCGGAAAGTTCTTGGCTTACAAGGGACTCGTTGAGGAGCTTCAGGTGTCCTGGCTCCCCTCGTACGGCCCCGAAATGCGCGGAGGAACCGCAAACTGTAACGTAATCCTTTCGGATACTCCTGTTGGCTCACCTATCATAACCGCGCCTGACGTGCTGGTTGTTATGAACCTTCCCTCGCTTGAGAAATACGCTGATACGGTAGTCAAGGGCGGCCAGATATACGTAGATTCCTCTCTTATCGATGCAAAGGTAGAAAGAGATGACGTAGACGTGTTCTATATTCCCGCAACCCAGATGGCAAAGGAAGAGGGAATCAGCAGCCTTGCTAACATGATTATAGTCGGTCATCTTCTTGAAAATCACCCCGAGCTTTCCTTCGACGGAGCTGAAGAGGTAGTTGAGAAGCTCGTTCCGCCTAAGAAGGCAGCTCTCAAGGAGCTCAATATGAAGGCTTTGTCATTGGGCAGAGATTACAAAAACTAAGGAGACGGTTATGGAAAAGAAAAATATAGATTGGGCTTCTCTCGGCTTCGGCTATATGGAAACCGATTACAGCTTCGTATCTAATTATAAGGATGGAAAGTGGGACGAAGGTACTCTTACCGCGGACCACACCATTACCCTTAACGAGTGCGCTTGCGTATTCCAGTATGCGCAGACCTGTTTCGAGGGACTTAAGGCGTACACCACCGAGGACGGAAGAATAGTTACCTTCCGCCCCGACCTCAACGCGCAGCGTCTTGAGGATTCCGCGAAAAGACTCAAAATGCCTGTTTACCCCAAGGAAAAGTTTATCGAGGCAGTTAAAAAGGTAGTTAAGGCTAACGCCGCATACGTTCCCCCGTTCGGCTCCGGTGCTACCCTTTATATAAGACCCTACATGATGGGAACCAATGCGGTTATCGGCGTTAAGCCTGCAACCGAGTATCAGTTCCGCATTCTCGTCACTCCCGTTGGCCCTTACTTCAAGGGAGGTGTCAGACCTCTGACTCTCAGACTTTCCGACCTTGACCGTGCGGCTCCTCACGGAACCGGTCATATCAAGGCAGGTCTTAACTATGCAATGAGCCTTTACAACATTGTAGACGCTCACGAGCAGGGATACGACGAGAACGTATATCTTGATGCTGCAACTCACACGACAATTGAAGAAACCGGCGGAGCAAACGTAATCTTCGTTACTAAGGACGGCGGCGTAGTCACTCCCAAGTCGGAGAGCATTCTTCCTTCTATCACTCGCCGTTCTCTTATGGTAGTTGCGCGTGAATACCTCGGACTTGAGGCGGAGGAGCGCGTTATCAGCAAGAGCGAGCTTGACAGCTTCACCGAGTGCGGTCTTTGCGGTACCGCGGCAGTTATTTCCCCCGTCGGCAAGATAGTTGACCACGGCCGTGAAATCTGCTTCCCCGCAGGTATGACCGAGATGGGCCCCACCACCAAGAAGCTCTATGAAACCCTTACCGGTATTCAGATGGGACGTATTGAGGCACCTGAGGGCTGGATTGTCGAAATCGACTGAATGAAAAACACATAAACAGAAAATCCGACAAGGCGATGCTTTACCGCCCTGCCGGATTTTTTGTTGTAAAAATAAAGAATAAGAACCCGGAACGTATACCGCGAGCCCGGCAAAAGCATAATAAAAAGCAAAAGGCCTTACCCAACGCTAAGTCGAGCAAGGCTTTTTGGTACGAGTGTTCATAGTTTATTTTAAAAAGCGAAGTATAACCGTCGATTGCACACCAAAACCAATTGACAGGATTACCGCTTTGTGATATACTTTGATACAAAGAACCAAACGGTGAGAGGGAGAGGCAAATTTGAACGATAACGGAACTAACAGAATAATTGCAAAGCAATTTCCGACAGCGCAGTCAGTAATCAGTGAGCTGATAAATTTGAAGGCTATACTAAACCTGCCTAAAGGCACGGAGCATTTTTTGAGCGACATTCACGGAGAGTCCGAAACCTTTCTTCATATTCTGCGCAATGCCTCAGGAGTTATAAGAACGAAAATTGACCTTGTATTTGATGAGAGAATGTCCGATTCAGACAAAAATAAGCTCGCTGCGCTTATATATTACCCCGAGCGAGTTTTGAAAAATTATAAAAACCTTTGCACTCCGGCTTGGTACAGACAGACCATCTATGATCTTATAGAAGTGTTAAAGCTCGTATCGGCAAAATACACGCGTTCAAAGGTAAGAAAGGCAATGCCCGAGGATTACCGCTATATAATGGATGAGCTTATAAATATGCCCGAGCACAGTATTGATAAGTCAAATTATTATTCGGAGATCGTGTCAAGCATTATCGAGCTTGGCAATGCCGACAGATTTATAATCGAGATGTGCAGACTCATACACCATCTTGCAGTGGACCATCTTCATATCGTTGGAGATATATACGACCGAGGCAATGGCTGTGATATTATCATGGATGAGCTGTCTCGCTTTCATTCCTTCGATATACAGTGGGGCAACCACGACGTTCTTTGGATGGGAGCATATTTTGGCAACGCAACTTGTGTGTGCAACGTTATAAGGATAAATTGCGTTTATAGAAATCTTCAGGTAATAGAAAATTACGGCATAAACCTTCGTCCTCTTGCTGCTTTTGCTTCAGAGGAATACGCTAACGATAAATGCGAGGCGTTTCTCATTTCCGACATATACGGCAGTGAGAGTGATTTTGAAAAGAATGAGACGCTCGCTCGTATGACAAAAGCTATCACTGTAATACAGCTAAAGCTGGAAAACAAGCTTATATCCGAGCATCCCGAATTTTGCATGAACGACAGAATACAGTATCCTTCGCACACGCTAACCGAAAAGGAAGAAAAGCTTATCGAGGTTTTGACTGACGAGTTCAGGCACAGCAAGCGACTTGGCGAGCATATGCGAATGCTTCTTAAGCACGGCAGTATGTATAAGGTATTTAATGATAATCTCATTATGCACGGTTGCGTACCTACCGAGGCAGACGGCAGCTTTTCAGAGATAATTATAGGAACCGATAAATATTCAGGCAAAGCTCTTTACGACAGACTTGACCTGCTTGTTCGTGAGGCCGCCAAGGGAGACGGATATTCCGTTGACTATATGTGGTATCTGTGGTGCGGCAAAAAATCTCCGCTGTACGGGCGTGACAAAATGTGCGTGTATACCAAGTATTTTGAAGAGTACGTGGAAAAGGAAATCAAGGACGAATATTATAATTTCGTAAACCAAGAGGCATTTTGTCTGAAGGTGCTTGCGGAGTTTGGTGCGACTAGTGATAATTCCGTCATAGTCAACGGTCATATGCCTGTCAAGGTCAAAAGTGGGGAAAGCCCCGAAAGCGGAAATTACAGACACATAACCATAGATGGAGGGTTGTCCAAGGCGTACCACGAAAAGACGGGCATAGCGGGATATACACTCGTAAACAACTCACAAGGTCTGTATCTTATCTGTCACCAGCCGTTTACGTCAAGCGATGATGTGGTAAACAATGCGTCCGACCTTCGAAGCGAGGTAAGACAATTGAGAAAGTACGACAATAGGATACTCGTCAAGCAGACGGATATCGGCAAAAAGCTTCAAAGTGAGATAGATGCGCTTAAGGATTTTTTGAGAAAAACATATTCTTAATTATTAATACACTAAAGTCAATAAAATAGCGGTAAAAAAGTCAGCTTGGAATTTGCGGTCTAAGCTGACTTTTTGTATACTGCCGTTAAAACCGAAGCCAGACGTGCTCATCTTATTTTCGTTACACGCTTCGGGAAAACGCTTATCAAGCGTTTTTCCTCGCTCACCCCACTACCCAAAGTAATCAGCGTTCCGCTGAGCTTTGGGGTACTGTCGGTCGCAGGTTCGTGTCTGATAAAAGCAAAAAGCCTTACCCAACGCTAAGTCGAGTAAGGCTTTTTGGTCTAATGGATGAGCAAACTTTTGAACGACTCAATTTCAGATTGTTTTCCTATTACTATGTAATAGAAATTTTTCTTTTTTAGAGGTTGTGGTGGCGTGATTTTTGTATTTTTGAGTGCGAAAATTCGTGGAGTACGCGCGAAATTGATGATTGGCCTAAACCTTATTCATTGATAAAATATCTACGCATGGGTGATGATATTGACATCGTTTATGACAAAGCACCCGAAAAGAAGTTAATAATGAAAATCTGGGAAGGAGTTGTTTTTATGGTGATACAACATTCCCAAAATACAAATATTCATTCCGTTTGTGACATTTATAGGAATAGTTATGTTGTTTTTTTGCTATAAATGTGTTGACATTATTCCCGAAAAATGATACAATGTACTATGTAATATTGCATTTTGCCGAGGAGGAAACTCTAATGGAATATATTAAGGCATCAAAAGCCGCAGAAAAGTGGGGAATTTCTGCACGTCGAGTTCGCGTTTTGTGTGCGGAAGGTAAAATCGACGGTGTAATCCGCAAAGGGAAACTCTATATGATCCCCGAGAATGCCGCCAAACCCATGGATGGAAGAAAAGGCAGAACGGGACTCCTAACCGATATTGAGAAGAAGCGCGATCTTCTTTCTACAAAGCGTCCTCTGACGCCCGGAGAGGTAGAAAGACTTGCGCAGGAGTTTATGGTCGACTTCACCTATAACTCCAATGCTATAGAGGGCAACACTCTTACGTTGAAAGAAACAGCATTAGCCCTTGAAGGAATGACGATCGACCAAAAGCCGCTCAAGGATCATCTTGAAGCCGTAGGACACCGTGATGCTTTCCTCTACGTTCAAGAAATAGCCAAGAATGAGGTCGAGCTTTCAGAATACGTTATAAAAAACATTCACGCTCTTGTTTTGATGAACCGCCCCGAGGACAAGGGACAGTATCGCCGCATTCCCGTTCGTATTATGGGCGCATATACCGAGCCTGTTCAGCCGTATATGATTGAGCCTAAGATGAGCGAATTGCTCGCTATCAATGAAGAACGCAAAGCGGGGATGACTACGGTTGAACGCATTGCACGTTTTCATCTTGAGTTTGAGGGTATTCACCCCTTTATCGACGGAAACGGAAGAACGGGACGTCTGATTCT
>JAZNDN010000080.1:0-2095 GCA_045588085.1 Eubacteriales bacterium | reverse complement strand
CTTCATTGTTTGTGCAGCGAATTTTGCTCAAACTTATAATTTTGCATATCAAAAAGGAATATTTTATTTGAATCAATTTGCACTCGTAATAGAGTTCTTGCAAACTTTTTTCAATAAAATATTCCTTTTTACTGTTTAAGGATTAAGCTAAAACGATATTCGCTGAATATCCGAAGGAGTTTGCGCTGACCAATCAGCCTTCCTCCGGGAGGAAGGGGGACCGCGAGGAGCGGTGAAAGGAGAGCGCGCAACTTCATTTAATTGCAAATTACATCAAGGGATAATTAATGATATTGTTAATGTTACTTTATGCAAAATATATCATAATATCATAATGAGCCAACCCCTTGTTATGTCGCTTATTTAATTACAACGTTCGAGAAGCTTGTATCCGCATAGCAGGTAACAAGACCGAGTTGGATGTCTTCTCCGCTGTACTTCATCTTTGTTGACTTGGTGCCGTCATAGAAGACCGTGCCCTCGTAATTTATGGTCATATATACACTGCCGTCCACGTACAAGGTAATGGAATCCGGAGTGACCTCGACGCGGAGCTTGATCTTATTGGAGAAGGTTCCCTTATCCGTGCGGGATGCGCTGTCATTATGGTCGGTACGGATATGGTACTCGGCGGTCGTGCAATCGTTATTGGAGATCTTACCCGAAGTTGTTCTCAGATAAAGTCGGTACATTTTGCCGTTTTCATCGATAAGCTGAAGACCTGCGGTCGGATTTTTGCTTCCGCAGTATTTTTCGATAGCCACGTCGGCCTCGAAGGTCCAGTTATTGCCCATAACGGGTCTGCCGTCAAGTGTCGCGAAACCGAACAGAATGCCGTCGCCGCTTTTGTAGGTGTAGCTTATCTTTGAATTATCCTCGGTTACAGCAAAGAACCCTGTCTTGCCGGATGCTTCAACTTTATCGAAGCAGTGCATACCGAACGTAAGCGTTCCGAGCTCGCCGCTTTCCTTTTTGGGCTCCTCGATCTGCTCGATCACCGCCTTTTTGGCAGGAACAAAGGTCAGAAGCTCTGCCGCAGCCGCACGGAGAGTTGCGGCAAGCGAAGCGTCGAGTCCGTGAGTGTAGTCAATATCCGCAGGAGATTCGCCGAATATAACGGTATAGAAATCCGCAGCTACAAGGTAGCTGCCCGCGGGCGAGGGGTGCGAATTATCTGTGTGATAAAGACCGAGCTTGGGGTCTTTTGCGAGAAGGCTGTTGAAGGTCGCGCCCGTATAGACAGTCTTGCTTCCGAGCATTTCGGAAACCGCAGCATTATATGCCGTTACAAGATCGGTGTGCTCGGCGCGGGACATCTTTTTTGTGCATCCCTCGCGGGTCACGTATCCCTTGCTGACGCCAAAGCTTGAATACTGAAGCGGGATCGCGCCCGATGCCTTGATAAGCTCAACGAGATCGGATGCCGCGCTGTACTCCTTCCAAGGATAATAGGGGAAGTATTCGGTCATAACGGGATTGTTGCGGTTGGGCTGATAAACAACTATATCCCAATCATCGGAGGCTATCTTATCGCTAAGCGTCTTCCAAAGCGCGGGATCCTCGCGATACATCGCAATGCCTGTTCCGCCCTTTGTCTGGCGGTCTGCGGTGACCTTTTTGCCCGCCGCACGGCAAAGAGCCGCGAATATCTGCGGCATTTCGTTATAATGAGTAAGGCTATCGCCGATGAAAAGAATCTTTATGCCCTCGTTATTCGCCTTTTCTCGGAGAGCAGTCCACTCATCTGCGGGAGCAGGCTCCTGTGTGGTTTCGGGGATAAGTGTTGTTTCCACAGGCGCGGGAGTTTGCTCAGGAGCCGTGGTATCTTCTTCTGCGGTCGTTATTTCACCGCTTCCGCCACATCCGAAAAGCGGGAGCAGCAACAAAACAGACATAAGGGCAGAAAGGAGCTTCAAATATTTTTTCATAGTGCACCTCTTATAATGTTTTTATTTTTTATTATAACATAAAAACGCCTCAAAGTAAAGCGTTTCTATAAGAAAAAGCGCCTGTCATTAACAAGCGCTTTTTGTAATTACTTTCTGTCGGTTATCTCCTCGGGATATTTGATCTCGGCAAAGCCTTTGCGGAGGAT
>JAZNDN010000079.1:0-17568 GCA_045588085.1 Eubacteriales bacterium | reverse complement strand
CAACCGAGAGAAGGTTATGGCGGCGTATCAAACGGCGGTAAATGAAAAATACAGATTTTTCAGCTTTGGGGATGCGATGCTGATCGTATAAATTCCGCAATACTGCGTTGTCGGGCGACTCGCTCGAATCGCCGTAGGTAACTACGGCTTCATCTCGCTCGCGCCCTTACGCCTTGTCTTGCGAAATTTCTACTGACCAGCATCCACATCACGCGTCCCGTAAGCATCGCGGACGCGATGCTGATTGTATAAATTGTGTGATACTTTGTTAAAGCTTCGACTCATAACGCTCGACATAGGTAACTATGCCGTCGGAATTTTCGCGCCCTTACGCCTTGTCTACGACAATTTCTACTAACCAGCAAATTCGTCTTGTATAGCACCGGCATAAATTCTGTGATTATTTGCTAAAATCTCGCAAATTTGTCGCGATTGTCTAAGATTAACGTAAAATGAAAGGTTCGTCTATGCTCTTTGTTTGTCCCAAGTGCAGAGAAAAACTTAATATCTGCAGCAGCGGTTCAGCGAAATGTCCCGAAGGACACTGCTATGACAGGAGCCGGGACGGTTACTATAACCTCTTGCTTTCGAGCAAAGGCGGAATCCATGGTGATAACGCGGAAATGATAGCTGCAAGAGCTGCGTTTCTTTCTGCCGGTTATTACGAGCCGCTGGCTCGTGCGCTCTCAGAGCTTGCGTGCGAGCATGCGCAGAATGCCGCAGTGCTCCTTGATGCAGGCTGCGGTGAGGGTTACTACACGGAGTACGTTTCGCAAGGATTCGATAACCTTTTGCGAGAGGAAAAACGCAAAGAGCCCCTCAGCGTGTACGGTTTTGATATATCAAAATCGGCTGCCAAGCGTGCCGCGAAGCGCATGAGAGACGCGACGGTTGCCGTAGCATCGTCTTATAACATTCCGATGAGTGACGGTTCGGTTGAACTGCTTTTGAATACCTTTTCGCCTATGGCAACCGAGGAGGTCGCGCGCGTATTGCGCGCGGGAGGAATTTTCCTCATGGCTATACCTGCCGAGGAGCATCTTTTCGAGCTGAAGCGAGAAATATATGACACGCCTTATAAGAACGAGCCTGCGGATACCGATATTTGCGGATTTGACCTCGTTGCGAAAAAAGAGCTTCGCTTTACCCTCAGGCTTGACTGTGCCGAGGCGGTTCGCACCCTTTTTGCAATGACGCCGTACGCGTATAGGACAAGCTCAGAGGGCAGAGCGCGAGTCCGTGCTCTTGATAAGCTTGACTGTACCGCGCATTTTATAATTTTAGTATATAAAAAGCTGTAAAGGAAAAAATATGGATTTAACACACGGAAAGTATCTCGGTGTCGATTACGGCGAGGTAAGGACCGGGCTCGCTGAGTGCGATATTTCGGGACTCATAGCCGGCAGAATAGGTACTGTCAAAGAAGGCGGAATGCGAAATACCGCCAAAAGAGTTGCCCGCGAAGCCGAAGAACGCAGCTGCAAAAAAATAATCATAGGTTTGCCCAGAAATATGGACGGCAGCGAGGGAGAGAAGGCTAAGGCAATCCGAGCGTTTGCCGAGCTCGTCGCGGAATATACCGTTATACCGATAGATTTCTACGATGAAAGAATGAGCACAATGGTGGCGTATAGATTTCTCGGTGAAACCGAAACATTCGGTAAACGCCGCCGTGAGAGCGTCGATGCGATTTCGGCAGAAATTATTTTGCAGGGATATCTTGACCGTGAGCGAAACGCAAAATAAAGCTTAACTCAAAATCAAAAAACATAAAAGCATCGGTAAAGGAGGACTTTAAAATGTCAGATGTGAAAAACTCACCGAGTGGAAAATCAAAATTCCGTGCATATTTGGACGGCTGCGGAATCTCACTCTCACCGAAAATTTATTTCGTGGATGCCATGGGCGCTATGGCACTTGGACTTTTTGCATCATTGCTTATCGGCACTATTTTCGGCACGCTTGCTACATATACGCACCTTGCCTTCCTTGCTACTATCGCAAGCTACGCGAAAGCGGCAACAGGTATGGCAATCGGTGTTGCAATAGCGCATAAGCTTGGTGCGCACCCCCTCGTTATCTATTCCTCGGCGGCAGTCGGTGCTATGGCAAACGCTATGGGTGCTATCATAAAAGACGGAGCGATTATCTCCTGGGCAGCTACCGAGCTTCCCAAAAATGTGACGGGCGTATTTTATGCCTCCGGACCTGCGGGTGCATTCTTCGCGGTCGTTCTTTCCTGCGAGATTGGTAAGCTCGTTTCCAAAAAGACTAAGGTTGATATACTCGTCACACCTGTCGTTACGCTTCTTTTCGGCTTCTTCGCAAGCTGGCTTCTCACCCCCCTCGTAGCCTACGTTATGTACTATCTTGGAGTCTTTATTGCCTCCGCAACAACGTATCTGCCTTTCGTAATGGGAATTATAGTTTCGGTAATCATGGGTATAGTGCTTACTCTGCCGATATCCTCTGCCGCAATATGTGCTATGATTTTCTCGGAATCTGCATTTGCCGTTGCTGTGCAGAACGGAATCTCTGAGGGCTTCCTTCTTGCAGGCGGTGCATGCGTTGCAGGATGCTGTGCGCAGATGGTTGGCTTCGCCGTAAGCTCATTCCGCGAAAACGGCTGGGGCGGTGTCGTTGCCCAAGGACTTGGCACCTCAATGCTCCAGATGGGAAATATAATCAGGAATCCTCTTATATGGATTCCGGCAACGCTTGCCTCGGCAATAACAGGGCCTCTGTCTACGTGCTTGTTCAAGCTTGAATGTATAGGCGTTTCTGCAGGTATGGGAACCTGCGGTCTTGTCGGACCTATCGGAGTATTTTCTCAGATGGACTTCGGCGCAAGGTCGATTGTCGGAGTTATTCTGGTTTGCTTGGTTTTGCCTGCGGCACTTTCGCTTCTGTTTTCCGAGCTTATGAGAAAATTCGGCTGGATAAAAGCAGACGATATGAAGCTTGAGCTTTGATAAATTCTCAAATCCCGTATGCGCAAATCTTCCAAAAAGGAGTAAATCATGAACAAGATAAATAATACGCTTCTTTGCGATTTCTACGAGCTGACTATGGCAAACGGCTATTTCGAGCTGGGTAAAAAGGACGAAATAGCATACTTTGACGTGTTCTTCAGAAAGGTTCCTGACGGTGGTGGATTTGCCATTGCCGCAGGTCTTGAGCAGGTAATAGAATATATAAAATCCCTCAAATTTACCGATGACGATATTGAATTCCTCAGAGAGAAGAGAATTTTCTCCGAGGGCTTCCTCGAATACCTCAGAGGCTTCAGATTTACAGGTGATATATATGCCGTTCCGGAAGGAACGCCTATCTTCCCCGGTGAGCCGTTTATGACGGTAAGAGCGCCCTCGGCAGAGGCTCAGTTCATAGAAACCTTCGTGCTTCTCTCGCTCAATCACCAGTCACTTATTGCAACCAAGGCAAACCGAGTTGTAAGAGCCGCAGGCGGCAGACCTGTTGCAGAGTTCGGCTCAAGACGCGCACAGGGAGCTGACGGAGCTATACTTGGTGCCAGAGCCGCCTATATCGGCGGTTGCGCTGCTACCGCGTGTACGATTTCCGACAGAGATTACGCCATTCCCGCAACAGGCACCATGGCGCATTCCTGGGTTCAGATGTTCGATACGGAGTACGAGGCGTTTGAGGCGTATTGCAAAATGTACCCAAACAACGCAACGCTCCTCGTAGACACCTACGACGTTCTCAAAAGCGGCGTTCCTAAAGCTATCCGTGCATTCAAAAGCATTCTTATTCCCCAAGGTATAACCAAATGCGGAATAAGACTTGATTCGGGTGATATAACCTACCTTTCCAAAAAGGCAAGACAGATGCTCGACGAGGCAGGACTCACCGAGTGCAAAATCGTCGTTTCCAATTCACTTGACGAAAATATAATTCGCGATATAATTCACCAGGGAGCAAAAATCGATTCCTTCGGCGTTGGCGAAAGATTGATAACGGCAAAGAGCCAGCCCGTCTTCGGAGGGGTCTATAAGCTGGTTGCAAAGGAGGAGGACGGAGAGGTCGTTCCGAAAATCAAAATTTCCGAGAACCCTGAAAAAATCACCAATCCTCATTTCAAAAAGGTATACAGAATTTACGATAAGGAAACCGGCAGAGCAATCGCAGATCAGCTCTGCGTCTACGACGAGGTTATAGATGAAAACGAGCCTCTGGAGCTCTTTGACCCGGTTGAAACCTGGAAGACAAAGACCGTTACCAACTATCGCGTCCGCGACCTTCTCGTTCCTATATTCATCGGTGGCGAGTGTGTATACAAAACGCCACACATATCTGAAATTCAGGCATATTGCAAGGCGGAGATAGAAACCCTGTGGGACGAGGTAAAAAGATTCGAAAATCCTCACAGATACTATGTAGACCTCTCCCGCAAGCTCTGGGATATTAAGCACTCGTTGCTTGTAAGCCGCGGAAAACGCAAGTAATATCTTTCTTGCCTGTTGAACGTATTGCAGCTCCATTCCTTTACCGCTCCCCTCGGAGTAAATCACCTCACTTAGCATAACGCTTTCGCCCTCCGGCATAAGTTTTACAAAAAGCTTTGTCAAGGAGGCGGGATTATGGTAAATAATCTTCTGAATTTTATCAAACGCACTTTAGCGGCGGTGTTGCTGCTGTCTATTGCTTTGCTGTCGGTATCCTGCAGTGCGCAGCCATCGGCAAAAGAGCTTATGCATGAATTTGTCACAGGATACGGAATAGAGAAGCCGTACTACTTCAAATCCGCCGCAGAGGGAGAGAGTGGATACGTACCCGATAACTTTCTTTTTCGTCTTTTCGGAGATATAGACGGCAGCGTGTCGGATTTTGCGGTGGTTTTCACCTCGGACCTCAGTGCCGTCGGAGAATGTTCGGTTCTGATTTGCTATTCCGAATACGATGCCGCACGCGTTAGCGAGGCGGTGCTTATGAGAGTGGATACAGTGCGCTCGCTTCTCGGCTCGTCGGACACCTCCGCAGCAGACGATGCCGCAGTTTTTCGCCGCGGCAGAATTGTCGTTTGCTGTATGCTTGATGATAATGCGCGAGCCAAAAGGCTCTGGGACAGAATCCTGTAATATAGCGACGTTACCCACAAACAAATTCCGCAAGGAATATCCGGTGCCGTATGTGCCAAGGAGGAAATATGAACATTAACCGTTTGCTTGAAAATAGCGTCAGAAACGAGCTTATGGGCGAAAATTTATTTTGCTTTAAAAGAACTGTAAATGCCAACGGCCTGCGCAATTGGAGCTATGAAAAAAACGGAGTTCTTCACTCTGCTAATATATGGGGCGAACCCGGGCTTTTGCTCTCAGGGACACTTGGTATAGGTCACGAAACGGATATAACCGACGTCCTCGGTATCGAGGTTTATAAAAACGGTGAGCTTCTTCATTTTCATTCCGTGCGAAACCGCTGGACCCCGGCTTATATGCAAACGTATTATCGCTCCGAGCCTACGTCTGAATATTCGAGATGCGGACTCGTTGCAATAAAGGAAACAAAGTGCATAAGCGCCGATGACGTTTTTGTCTCGGAGCTTACGGTAATGAACGACGATAACCGTCCCGTAGAGCTCGAATTTAAAATAATCACACCATTAAATCGCGAGGGGGACGCGTACCGTGTAAACGGAAAAACAAAGCCCCGCGCAATTAAAGTACAGTACGACCTCTGCGGCTTCTTTGCCATAGCCTGCCGAGAGGGAGAAAAATTCAAAAAGAGCGTTCCCTCGGCTTCGAAAATCAATATTCGGATAACCGCTGCCTATCACCCCACCGCCGCCGAGCGTGCGCGTCGCAGGGCAGATGCGGCACTTTCAGTCAAGGAGCCGTTCGCAAAGGAAGAAAAACGCTTCAACGCCTGGTTCGAGAAAAATTGCCCCCGTCTTAAAACGGAAAACACCGATATTCTCAAGGTCTATTATTACAGATGGTATCTCGTTAAGAAAAATACCTTCACCCCCAAAAAGCTCATACCGGAGCATTTTATAAAGCGCAGCTGTATGTATGAGAGTAGCACGGGGGAGTGGTACGGTTGCCCGGTAGGACTTCCCGTTCCCATGCAGATAGAGGAGGCAAAGTGGCAAAAAAACGGTAAGCTTGCCGGTGACCAGCTTGAGAACTGGATTGATGGAAATGGCTCTTACCGTGGCTATATTCAGTACACGCCCTATGCTGCATGGCGTTATTATCTTCATCATAAGGACAAGTCCGTCATAGAGCGCGGTTACCCGGAATTTCTCGCGTATTCCATGAAGGATTTGGATAAGAATGACCCGAGGAGCCTCCCGGTAACGCGCGGAAGCTGGCCTACCGGTGCCGAATATCAGCCGGCGTTCTATCAGCACAGAGAAATCTCTTGGGATTACAGGTACGATAACCGCCGCAAAGACGAGGTCGGAGGCGAGATAGCAAGGCTTTACCGCCTGGATGAAATAACCTATGCGATAGCTAATATCGCGGCTTGCGAAAAAATGGCTCGCCTGCTATCCAAAACCGACGATGCCAAGTCGCTTGCAAAACGGCGCGAGGCTATGACCGAAATTCTTAAAAAGGAATTTTTCGACGCCGACCGAGGTGTCTTCCTCAGCCGTGATTATGAAACCGGTAAGCTTTGCGACGAGTCAGCCTGTTACGATAGCTTTGCTCCGTTTATGTGCGGCGTTATTCGGGATACCGAGCTTGAAAAATCTGTCGAAAAGCTGCTTACCGATGATAAATTCCTGAGCGAATTTTCGGTAACTACGGTCGAAAAAAGCTGCCCTATGTTCTGGGGTGACAACGCCATAGCAGGTCCTGCCTTCGCGGATAAATCAAAGCCCGATTTTTACGGTTGCTGCTGGAACGGCCCCGTTTGGCCCTATGCAAACACTCAGGTACTCACCGCTCTCGGTGAAATAGCACTGCGCGACCGCAAAAGACGCCGCGGATTTATCTCGCTTTTCGAGAACTATACAGACCTGCATTTCTACCTTTCCGACAGGTCGCTTCCGGATATCGTCGAGCATTACAGGCATTCGGACGGTGTTCCGTTCTCAGTAACTCACGACTATTTCCATTCAACCTACATAGACCTGGTTCTTGGCTTCTGGGCAGGTATAAGAGCAGATGGCAAAGTTCCCGCCTTCAAGCCTCTGACGGACGAGGAGTTTTCTGTCGAGGGTGTGGCAATATGCGGTAAGATATACGATTTTTGCCAATACCGTGAGGGTGGAAAACTTAAGAGAAAAATAACGGAAAAATAAAATCCGCTATGCCAAATTCCGACATGTAATTTAATCCGAAAACGGAAATATGTAAACTAACATTAGCAAAAGCCGCACCGACGGCGTAAAGGAATATCAAAATGATTGATGAAGTAATTCTTTGTAAATGCGGAGAAATCGTTCTGAAAGGTCAGAACCGCAAAACCTTTGAGTCAATGCTCGTCAAGGAGCTCAGACGCAGAGCCTCGCCATACGGCAATTTCAAAATATACACCAAGCAGTCTACCATATACGTTGAGCCTCAGGACGATTTTTGCGACATGGACGGAATGTACGGCGCAGCTCGCCGTGTGTTCGGTATAGCCGGAGTAAACAGAGCCAAGGCGTGCGAGAAAAATATGGAGGATATCATAAAAACCGCAAAGGAGTATCTTCCCGCAAAGCTCGCAGGAAAAAGAACCTTCAAGGTGGACGGCAAGCGCTCGGATAAGGCGTTCCCTCTGACCTCTGTCGAAATATCGAAAATCGTCGGCGGAGCTATTCTCGAAAGCGTGCCGGGAATTAAGGTTGACGTCAAAAATCCGGAGGTTACGGTAACCGTAGAGATAAGAGATGTCCACGCTTATATAAGAGCAGGACAGCAGGTAGGTGCCGGCGGTCTTCCGCTACGTACGGCAGGAAGAGGCTTATTGCTTCTTTCCGGCGGTATAGATTCCCCCGTTGCGGGTTGTATGATGGCAAAGCGCGGCATGGAAATAGAGGCGCTTCATTTTGAGTCTTTCCCTTACACCTCCGAAAGAGCTAAGGAAAAGGTCATGGATTTAGCGCAGGAAATGTGCGAGTTCTGCTCGCGCATAAACGTCCACGTAATCTCGCTCACTCATATTCAGGAGGAGCTCAGAGATAATTGCGAGGAGGATTATTTCACTATTCTTCTCCGTATCTTCATGATGCGCCTTGCAGAGCGCTGTGCTGCGGAGTATAAATGCGGAGCGCTTATCACGGGCGAGAGTCTTGGGCAGGTTGCCTCGCAGACGCTTGCGGCAATCGGTGTTACCGATTCGGTTGTAAATATTCCCGTGTTCCGCCCCTGCATAGGACTTGACAAGGGAGAGATAGTGCTTGAGGCAAGAAAATACGGTACCTTTGAAACCTCTATTCTTCCTTATGAGGATTGCTGTACCGTGTTTACACCGCGTCACCCCAGAACCCAGCCCCGACTGAGCGACGTTATGGCAGAGCTCGGGAAGGTTGACGCCGAGGCTCTTATTGATGAGGCGTATGCCACAATGTATACTGAAACCAAGCTTATATATCCCGATTACAGATAAGCTTCAGAATATAAAATAAGGCTTGACAAACAAAATATATTATGCTAAAATACCATTACTGCGGAGGAGTACCGCATAACCCTGCCATAAGAGAAAAGACGGTTGGTGCAAGTCTTGGCGGGTGTGCGTGAAGGTAGCCGCTTTTATCCCGGGAAGAACGGAAATTCCTATTAGACCCCGGCGTATCTCGCGAAAAGAGAGTGAACGAGGGCCGCGTTTGCGGCTGAATTCGGGTGGTACCGCGATTATTCGCCCCGATGCTGATGATGCATCGGGGCTTTTTGTTTTTCCCGATGAAGATGAATAAAACCGAAAGGAATAAATAAATGAGAAAAGAACTTGCAAAGAATTATTCTCCCTCGGAATTTGAGGGAAGAATTTACGAGGGCTGGTGTGATAAGGGATATTTCAAGCCCGATCCCGATAAAAAGAAAAAGCCCTTCTCAATAGTAATCCCGCCTCCAAACGTAACGGGTCAGCTCCATATGGGTCATGCTCTTGACGAAACCCTGCAGGATATTCTTATAAGAACAAAGCGTATGCAGGGCTATTCAACGCTTTGGGTTCCCGGTACCGACCATGCAGGTATTGCAACGCAAATAAAGGTCGAGGAAAATCTCAGAGTAAACGAGGGACTTACGAGATATGACCTCGGCAGAGAGAAATTCCTTGAGCGTGTATGGGACTGGAAAAATCAGTACGGCTCAAGAATTATTAACCAGCTCAAAAAGCTCGGCTCCTCTTGCGACTGGTCGCGTGAGCGTTTCACCATGGACGAGGGCTGCTCCCGAGCTGTGCGCGAGGTTTTCGTAAACCTTTACAATAAGGGGCTCATATACCGCGGCTTCAGAATTATAAACTGGTGTCCTCATTGCAGAACTGCGCTTTCTGATGCAGAGGTAGAGTATACCGAGCAGGCAGGCAGCTTCTGGCATATCCGCTATCCCGTAAAGGATATGCCGGGCAGCTTCGTCACCGTTGCAACCACAAGACCCGAAACCATGCTCGGAGATACCGCCGTTGCGGTTCATCCCGAGGACGAAAGATATAAGGATATCGTCGGAAAGACGCTTATGCTTCCTCTTACCGACCGCGAAATCCCCGTAATAGCAGACGAGTACGTTGAAAAGGATTTCGGAACCGGTTGCGTAAAAATCACCCCTGCTCATGACCCCAACGACTTTGAGGTAGGCAAACGCCATAATCTTGAGGTTATCAAGGTAATGAACGACAATGCGACAATCAATTCCGAGTACGGCGGTAAGTACGCGGGAATGGACAGATACGAGGCAAGACGCGCCATGGTTGCCGACCTTGAAGCAGGCGGATATCTTGTAAAAATCGAGCCATGTTCTCATAACGTAGGAACCTGCTACCGTTGTAAAACTACGGTTGAACCTATAACGAGCGACCAGTGGTTCGTAAAAATGGAGCCTCTTGCTAAGCCCGCACTCGAAGCAGTTCGCTCCGGCAATATCAAGTTCGAGCCCGAGCGCTTCACCAAGACGTATACTAACTGGATGGAAAATTGCCACGACTGGTGCATTTCCCGTCAGCTCTGGTGGGGACACAGAATTCCTGCCTTCTACTGTGATGCTTGCGGTCATATGGAGGTTTCCAAAACCGATATCGAGCTCTGTCCCAAGTGCTCGGCTAAGGTTCGTCGCGAGGAGGATGTTCTCGATACGTGGTTCTCTTCGGCGCTCTGGCCGTTCTCAACGCTCGGCTGGCCTGATAAAACCGCAGACCTTGAAAGATATTATCCCACGAGCGTCCTTGTGACAGGATACGACATAATTTTCTTCTGGGTATCCAGAATGATATTCTCCGGCCTTGAGCACATGGGTGAAAAACCCTTCTCAACCGTATTTATACACGGCCTTGTGCGCGATGCGCAGGGAAGAAAAATGTCCAAATCGCTCGGAAACGGCATAGATCCCCTAAAGGTTATTGAGCAGTACGGTGCTGACGCTCTGCGCTTTGCACTTGCAACCGGTAACGCTCCCGGTAACGATATGCGATTCTCCGATGAAAAGATAGAGAGCGCAAGAAACTTTGCAAACAAGCTATGGAATGCTTCAAGATTCGTGCTCATGAATCTTACCGAGGATGATGAGCAGCTTCTCGGATTACCGAAAACCGACGAGCTTGCAATAGAGGATAAGTGGATACTTTCCAAATTTAACACTCTTGCAAAAACGGTAAACGATAATATAGAAAACTACGAAATAGGCGTAGCGCTTGCCGAAATATACTCGTTCACCTGGGATACCTTCTGTGACTGGTATATTGAAATGGCAAAGAGCCGCATCTTCGCAGGCGGTGCCGAGGCGCTTTCGGTAAAGCGTGTGCTCGTTTACGTGCTCACCGGAATTCTTAAGCTCCTTCACCCCTATATGCCCTTCATAACCGAGGAAATTTATCAGGCTTTGCCTCATTCCGACGAAAGCATTATGATTTCGTCATACCCCGTGTATGAAAAAGAACTCAGCTTCCCCGAGGATGAGCAGGATATAGAACGAGTTATCGGTACTATAACAGCAATCCGCGCAAGACGTGCGGAAATGAATATAGCGCCTTCGAAGAAGGCAAAGCTTTTCGTAGTCACGAAATACGAGCATACCTTCCGCAAGGCAGGTGCGCATCTTGAAAAGCTGGCGTCGGCTTCCGAGGTGATAATAACCGATAAATATGAGGGTGACGATGCCGTTACGGTTGCCACGGATGCCGGAAGCTTCTATATTCCTCTTGCCGAGGTTATAGATTTTGAAAAGGAAAAGGCAAGACTTACGGCAGAAATGGAAAAGAACGAGGGTGAAATCTCCCGTCTTGAGAAAAAGCTTTCCAACGAGGGCTTCGTTGCCAAAGCGCCCGCAGCGGTAGTTGAGGGCGAGCGTGCCAAGCTTGCGAAATATCTTGAAACCAGAGAGGCGCTCACAGAGGCTCTCTCAAAGCTGAAATAAAATGAGCTTTAAATTTCAACCCGGCTCTGCCGAGGAGCAAAGGCAGAAAATAGACGGCGCGGTAGTTTATTCGGGGGTGTATTCCGATTCCCCCGAAAACCGCGAGATAGTAATTCCCGAGGGAATTCAGGAAATAGCAGAAAATGCCTTCCGTGATTTTGAAAATCTTGTTTCAGTAGTCTTTCCGGCAAGCCTCAGGAAAATTTCGGCAGCTGCCTTTTCGGGCTGTAAAGCCTTGGAGCGTGTCAGATTTAAGACGGGAATAACCGCCATACTTGACGAGGCATTCGCTTATTGCTCCTCGCTTACCGAATTATCCCTGCCGGATACGGTAAAGAGAATAGGCGAGGGAGCATTCGAGGGCTGTGCCGCTTTGGGTACTCTGCGTCTTTCCGAAAGTCTTGAGGTTATCTGCTCGGGTGCTTTTTCCTATTGCTTTAACCTTAAGGACGTAGTTCTTCCCGATAGCGTTGCACTGGTAGAATTCGGTGCATTCGCAAACTGCTTCTCGCTTGAGGGTATCAGACTTTCACGCAGTATGCGCCTTATAGACGAGGGAACCTTTGAGGGCTGTCGCAGTCTCAAGATTGTGGATATGCCGGGCGAGCTTGTGAAAATAGGCAGACGCGCATTCGCTGGCTGCTCTGCGCTCGGTGCTGTAATTTTGCCGATAAGTCTTAAGGAAATAGGCTTCGATGCGTTTGCTGGCTGCTCCTCTCTTTGTGCTATTGCAATTCCCAAGGATTTGCGCGAAATAGAGGACGGTGACGCCTTCTGCGGATGCGACTGCTTGACCGAAATCAGCTTCGGCGGCAGCCGAGAGGACTGGGAGAGGCTTAACAGAGGTCAGACCTTGACCGTAGTAAGAGGCGACCTTTCGCACTTCGCTCCCAAAGTCAGCTTCTTGAATCTCGGAGAACAGAAGGGCTGAGGTCCACCGCTGAGCCGAGGTGCATTCTGTACCGTCAATTTTTGGCGCAGGAAGCCAAAAGCTCTGATAATACCGAACCCCGTGTGCGATTCAGCTCAAATCTATCCCTACCGCAAAACAGGAAAGGTCGGAAAAGTATGAAATACAAATGTATTGTAATAGACCACGACGACACCGTGGTGAATAGCACGGCAACTATACATTTTCCCTGCTTTGTCGAGTATCTTGGGATAAATATGCCGCACCTTGCGGATAAATACACCCTAAACGAGTATTTCATAAAGAATTTTCATCCGGGCGTTGAGGCTCTTTTTCTTGAGGAGCTGGGGCTTAGTGAAGCTCAGTTTGCCGAGGAACAGAAATACTGGTGGAAATACGTCAAACGCCATATCCCCGAGGCTTACCCGGGAATTAAGGAAATTCTCTTGGATTTCAGAAGCCGCGGCGGGATAATTGCCGTTTGCAGCCATTCTTATACGGAATACATTATTCGTGACTATGAAAAGAACGCACTACCAATGCCCGACGATATATACAGCTGGAATATGCCCCCCGAAAAAAGAAAGCCTAACCCCTATACCGTGCTGGATATTATGGAAAAATATACGCTTTCACCCGAAGAAATTTTGGTGATAGACGATTCCAAACCGGCGTATGATATGGCAAGGGCTGCAGGCGTTGATTTCTGCGCTGCATGCTGGGCTTATGACGTTCCCGAAATTGAGAGCTTCATGCGCGAAAACTGCGATTTCTTCTGCAAAACGGTGGAAGAGCTGCGTTCTCTGCTCTTGGGATAACGCCGCTCCGTGCATAATTTGTACCGTGCTTTTTGGAGCGCTTTGCTCGTCGGTTGCAAAAATCGCTCGCTTTCGTGGCTTAAGCTCGCGGATTATATAAAGTTATGTGGCAGTCGGCTGAAAATGCCGTCTGTCACTTTTTTACGTTTTCTGCCAAAAACTCTCCGTTATGCGCGCAAATTTTAACCGTATGCTCTTGATTTATTGGAATTAATATGATAAAATGGTAATCGTAGCAATATGTATAAAAATTAAGGTGTACTATACTGTCAGCAGGAAGGAGTGGTTAAAATACTTAATCTTAAGCTGATTAGCGAGAGCGGCGAGGTAAAATTCAAGGCGTACGGAGAAGAAATAGACGAGCGCTATAACGGTGAATATGCCGAGGGTGATAAATGGCGTGTCGAGCTTTGTGATGGCGAATTCGTTAAGCTCAGACTTGCCGAAACCATGGCAGAATCAATAGTCTACGTTCCGGACGGAACCTTCGAATTTAAAATCCCCTTTGGGAAGGAGCGCCAGGCGTGTTATGCACCGCAAACCTTTGACGGTGAGAGCCACAGAGTTATGGCGTCCGAACCCACCGAGGCGGAAATATACGAAGAGCGAATAATCTCCCTCAACTCGCATGACAGACATAACGTGCCCAAATATTTTCCCCACGCAGTCGCAAATTTCGTAACCCGTGAGGACCCGTGCTTCTTCGAGAGAAACGCCATAGACGGCGTAAGTGAAAACCGCGGTCACGGGCTTTACCCCTATCATTCGTGGGGCGGAGGACTCAGAGAGGACCTTGAATACGAGGTTCACTTCGGTATGCCTACCGAGGTCAGCTGTGTGACGGTTTTCATAAGAGCGGATTTTCCTCACGATACATACTGGAAAGAGATGGAGATTGAATTTTCGGATAAAACGAGAATGCCGATATCTCTGGACGGTGTCTGCGAGGGCCAGCGCTTCGAATTGCCGCTGCCGAAAATAACCGAATACGTTAAATTAACCGGTTTTAAGCAGAAAAGGCTGGAGGACGGTTCATTGTCCTTCGCAGCTCTTTCTCAGCTCGAGGTAACCGGAAAATATATTAAAAAGGAGAACGAAGGAATGGAAGTCAGAGACGCTTCTAATGCAAAAGACGTGAGATTTTATACCACGGACAGACTCAGAGAGGAATTCCATATAGGAAATCTCTTCACTAAGGATAATATAAGAATGGTATATAGCCATACCGACAGAATAATAGTTATCGGTATGATGCCGATAAAGCTTGAGCTTAAGCTTGAAGCAGGCAAGGAGCTTGCCGCAGATTACTTCCTTGAGCGCCGTGAGCTTGGCTGTATTAATATAGGCGGCAAGGGAATTATCACCGTTGACGGTGAAGTTTACGAAATGAATGCAAGAGACGGTATCTATATTGGAAAAGGACACCGTGACCTCAAGTTCAGAAGCGTTGACGAAGCAAATCCCGCCAAGTTCTATATAACCTCCTGCCCTGCACATACCGAGTACCCCACCGTGAAAATTGATATCACCAAGGCGCGCAAGGTTCCCTGCGGCTCGGTAGAGGATTGCAATAAGAGAGTTATAAATCAGTACATACATCCCGAGGTAATGAAATCCTGCCAGCTTGCAATGGGACTCACCGAGCTTGAGGTAGGCTCTAACTGGAACACCATGCCCTGCCATACTCATGACAGACGTATGGAGGTTTACCTTTATCTTGATATGGGACCGAACGATGCTGTATTTCATATGATGGGCGAGCCCAAGGAAACCCGCCATATTATAATGCATAACGAGGAGGCTGTTATCTCTCCCTCCTGGTCAATCCACTCCGGTGTCGGCACCAAGAATTACTCGTTCATATGGGCAATGTGCGGTGAAAACCAGGAATTTACCGATATGGACCATATCGAAACCAAGGAACTCAGATAAGAAATTAATTTTAAGGAGATATAAAAATGGTACAGAACTTTAGACTTGACGGTAAGGTAGCGCTCGTAACAGGTGCAACCTACGGAATCGGCTTTGCAATTGCAAAGGGACTTGCAGAAGCAGGCGCAACCATCGTTTTTAACGATATAAAGCAGGAATTTGTTGACCGCGGTCTTGCAAACTATGAGGCCGAGGGCATTAAGGTAAAGGGTTACGTATGCGATGTAACCGACGAGGATGCCGTAAACGCTATGGTAGCTAAAATAGAGGAAGAGGTCGGCTCAGTTGATATCCTCGTAAATAACGCAGGTATCATAAAAAGAATTCCTATGATAGAAATGTCCGCAGCAGAGTTCCGTCAGGTAATTGACGTTGACCTCAACGCTCCCTTCATCGTGGCAAAGGCCGTTATTCCCGGCATGATAAAGAAGGGCCACGGAAAAATTATCAACATCTGCTCTATGATGAGTGAGTTTGGTAGAGAAACCGTTTCGGCATATGCTTCCGCAAAGGGCGGACTTAAGATGCTGACCAGAAACATAGCCTCCGAGTACGGCGAATACAATATCCAGTGTAACGGTATCGGCCCCGGCTATATTGCAACTCCCCAGACCGCACCTCTCAGAGAGCGTCAGGCAGACGGAAGCCGTCATCCCTTCGATAGCTTCATTATCTCCAAAACCCCTGCAGGCAGATGGGGCAATCCCGATGACCTTGCCGGACCCGCAGTATTCCTCGCGTCCGAGGCGTCTGATTTCGTAAACGGTCAGATACTTTACGTAGACGGCGGTATTCAGGCTTATATCGGAAAGCAGCCCTAAGGCTTTTTTATAAAACGCGCCGCAGGCAAATCCTCGGCAAACGAAAATAAGGAGTATCCGCAAATGCGGAATTTAAAGGACTATGAAATCTGCAAAAGTAATACTTGAAGAAAACAAAGCCTGGATTGAAGAAATCTATGCAAAAATGGATAAAAAGCTTCGCCTTATGGCGAATCGCTCTCACGTAGCCGTTGACGGAGTTGACGAAAACGGAAAGCATATTCCCATCACCAGAATAAACGGCTGGACCTCAGGCTTCTGGGGCGGACTTGCGGCAATGATGTATGAGCACACAAAGGCTGAGGAATATCTTTCCTGTGCTAAGGACATAGAAGCACAGCTTGACGGCGCGCTTCACGGCCTTTATGAGCTGCTTCACCACGACGTTGGATTTATGTGGCATATTCTTTCGAGTGCTCTCTACCGCGTAACCGGAGATGAGGCGTCCAAAAACCGCGCTCTCACCGCAGCATCTACTCTTATGTCCCGTCTTAATATTGACGGTAAATTCCTTACCGCATGGAACGGCGTTGACAGACAGAATCTTACTATAATAGATACCATGATGAATCTGCCCCTTCTCTTCTGGGCAAGTGAGGAAACTAAGGACGACCGCTTTGCAAGAGTTGCAAGAATGCAGGCTGATATGGCTTTGGCTCAGCATTTGCGCCCCGACGGCTCGGTTCACCACATGATAGAGCATGACAGAGAAACCGGTGCACCTCTCTCCTATGAGCAGCTTCCCAAGGATAGATACGCCGCAGGCGGACTCGCTCCCGAATACGGAGGACAGGGCTATGAATACGGCTCCTCATGGACTCGCGGTCAGGGCTGGGCAGTATATGGCTTCACCCTCGCGTATATACACACCAAGGAGCAGAAATATCTTGATGCAGCCTGCCGTGTTGCGAACTACATAATTGCAAGCATCTGCGACGACTGGATTCCCGTTATAGATTTCCGTGCTCCCGCAGAGCCCGTATACTACGATTCCACCGCAGGTATGATATTCGCTTGTGCATTCATAGAGCTCGCAAAGATTCTCCCTGAAAATCACGGCGGTATGTATATGAACGCCGCAATAAATCTTCTTCGCGCCATGGAAGCGAAATTCGCCAACTGGGATGATAACACCGACTACATAATCGGTTACGGCTCAATCCGTTACCCCAAATCCGAAGGCATGAAGAAGCTTTGCAACATTTCAATAATTTACGGAGATTACTATTTCGCAGAGGCTATCCTCAAGCTCCGCGGTTCAAACTTCCTTCCGTGGTGATTTTTGGCTAAAAACCGTGTTTTCTTCCACTCGACGTAGATTTCTACGCCATCGGGAAGAAGAACCCAATTTTTAGCTCAAAAATCCGTGCAAACCTTCCACTCGACGTAGATTTCTACGCCATCGGGAAGAAGAACCCAATTTTTAACTCAAAAATCCGCACAAACCTTCCACTCGACGTAGGCATCTTTCGCCATCGGGAAGAAGAACCCAATTTTTAGCTCAAAAATCCGTGCAAACCTTCCACTCGACGTAGGCATCTTTCGCCATCGGGAAGAAGAAC
>JAZNDN010000078.1:0-5406 GCA_045588085.1 Eubacteriales bacterium | reverse complement strand
CCTCGGCTTTGAGCGCCGTCAGGTTGTATCAGGGATTGCAAAATTCTATAAGCCCGAGGAGCTCGTAGGCAAGAAAATATGTCTTGTATGCAATCTCAAGCCCGTCAAGCTTTGCGGTGTTGATTCTTGCGGCATGCTGCTTGCATCAGGCGAGGATGACGTAAAGGTCGTATTCCTTGATAAAGATGCAAAGAACGGAGAGAGAATTCACTAATGCAATACTTCGATAGCCACGCTCATTATTATGACGAAAGGTTTGCCGAAGAAAGTGAGGTGGGCGCCGAGGCATTAATCGGCGCCCTTCTTTCGTCAGAGGTTTCATATATCGTAAACGTCGGAACCTCGCCCGAAACCTGCCGCGCGGCAATAGCGCAGGCGGTAAAATTCGAAAATATGTATACCGCGCTGGGTATTCACCCCTCGGACTGCCAGTATCTTCCGCAGAGTATTGAACAGGCTCTTTCGGATATTGAAAGGCTTATCTGCGAGAGGGAAAGCAAATGTGTCGCCCTCGGTGAAATAGGTCTTGACTACCACTACCAAGATACCGACAGGGAAAAGCAAATGCGCTATTTCGAGGCTCAGATGTCACTTGCCGAAAGGCTTGGCATGCCGGTTGTTATTCATGACAGAGATTCGCACGAGGACGTAATGAGCGTAGTAAGAAAATTCCCGAACGTGAAAGGAATTTTCCATAGCTTCTCAGGCTCTCGCGAGATGGCAGAAGAGCTGATTGGGCTCGGTTATGCAATATCCTTCTCCGGCACTCTTACCTTTACAAATGCAAGACGGCCGAAGGAGGTCGCGGCAGCAATCCCGATAGAGAATATTCTTATCGAAACCGATTGTCCGTATCTTGCACCTCATCCCAAAAGAGGAACGCTTAACCACTCGGGAAATCTCGTCTATACCAATCGCGCGCTTGCACAGATAAAAGGGATTTCCGAGGAGGAATGTGCCAGTATTACAGAGAATAATGCCAAGCGCATATTCGGAATAGGAAAATAATATGAAAGGCAACGCACCGCATAGAGCAATGACCGTCACCTACGAGGTAGACGGAGGACTTTATATTAACGTCACTAACAGATGCACAAACAGCTGTGAATTTTGTATTCGCAAAAACGGTGACGGCGCATACGGCTCCGAGAGTCTCTGGCTTCTTCGCGAGCCCGACGCCGAGGAAATAACGGCAGAGGTTATGAAAAGGGATATACCGAGCTATCGTGAGGTGGTTTTCTGTGGCTACGGTGAGCCTACGTTTCGCCTTGATGCCGTAATAGCGGTTGCCGAGGCTATAAAGTGCGCTTATCCGAATACATATATCAGAATAAATACGAACGGTCACTCCGACCTTATTAACGGCAGAGAAACTGCGCCTCTTTTTGAGGGAGTGTTCGATTGCGTGTCAATAAGCCTTAATACGCCTTCGGTTGAAAAATACGTAGCTCTGTGTCACCCCGTGTATAAGGAAAAGGCATATTTTGCAATGCTGGATTTTGCAAAAAGCGTTAGAAAATACGTTGGCACGGTAAGGCTTTCCGTGGTTCGCGAAACGCTCAGCACCGAGGAGCTGTGCCGGTGCCAAAGAATAGCAGAGGAGTGCGGTGTCGAGCTTCTTGTAAGAACCTATATATCAGGCTGAGAGCAGGACGCCCCGCCCCGTGCAGCTGTAATATCCCTTATCCCTCAGAAAAGAGCGAAAAATCAGCTCTGCTGAAATAGGAATTGAAAAGGCTGGTCAGCCACACAGGCACTGTTTCAATATCAAATGCAATCCCCATGAAGCCAAGCTCAGATACGGATTTGAGCTTGGCTTTCGTCATATTCAGCTGCGGAATGCGAACTTCAACCTCCTCTCCCTTGCCGCGCAGGTATCTGCGGTATTTAAAGGTTGAGAGAAGCGTTTGCTCGTCAATGGTAAGGTCGGCTCCGTACTGCCTTGCCAGCTTAAGTGCCTCGGTATAGGAAATTCTTTCATCGCCTGCGGATAGCGCGTCAATATAAACAAAGCTTTTGACAGCCTCCGAATTTTCGGCAAAGTCGGCAAGCGCACGCCTTGACGCCTCGCTAAATCCCTCGGCAAAGATATCCTTGAGTATCGCGCCGTCGCATAGCTCGGCACAGTTTCGGTGCGGTGCTAAATCCGCAGCGGAAAACAGTATCAGGTCGCACCCGATAAGCATCTTTCTGGCCTCAAGAAGAAAACGCGAAAATGTATCGGGATATCTTTTTTGTGCGGTATCTGCCGAAATGTATATACCGCCGTACCCACCTTCCTTAGCCAAGGCTATCATGCTGTCTATCAGCCTCTGCTGCTCAGCACCCAAAAAATCACCGCCCGTCTTGTCTTCAAATCCGAGAAGGCACAGCTTGCCGCGCGATGCAGCCGCAGAATGAAGCCGCTCGGCATCGTATATAAATTTCAGACGGTTTTTCTCGTAAATTCCGACGCATTCAAACACAACGTAGGTAAGGTATGGCAGAGTAGCCACAAGCTTGCTCTCACGGCATCCGCTTCGGCAAAATCCCACGGCTGAGGCGGCTGAGGCGCGGGGCGTGTCGTATTTTATCGAAAGAATGTGCCCGGCCCTGACTCTTTCTTTGCCGCAAAGGGCAGGGTTGTTTGCTAAAATCGTGCTTTTTCTGACTCCAAAACGCCTTGCCAAAGAGGCAAGCGTATCACCGCCTCTGACGGTGACAGCTCTTGTCGGAGTCAGTATCAGAAGCTCCTGACCGACGCTGAGTCTGTCACTTTCAAGACCGTTGTCTTCCATAATTTTAGTCGGTTGAACCGAGTACCTTCTAGCTATTTTAAATATCGTATCTCCCGATGCTACGGTGTGTATAACCATTGATAAACCCCTTTCGTTACAGCGGCTGATTCTCCTTATTCAAGTTTATGCGCCGTACACGCGCGGTGACCGCGCAGGCTTTGATAAGAGCTTGACCAAGCCCCGGAAAGACCGCTTTTTCTATAATATCACGCCGCGTGTGACGTATAGCGTCGAATACGGCACGGAGGACGTGAAATTATCGCATAAAACGCTGAAATTCAAGCCTTATGGGTTCGACTATCTTACTGCTAGGCAAGAGGAAATAATCCGAACACGCTCGGAAGCCTGAATTTTCAGCGCTTTCGGCACTTATCTCTCTTGCAAACTAAGCACATTTGTTACAATATACACTTGCAATATTAAAATCTGTGTGCTACAATATATCTATAAAATATAAAAAGCGCCCGCTTTGCGAAGGCGCGGCGGCTGCCGTCAAGGAGTTAATATGAGAATAAAAAAAGGATTTGTTATTCAGAAGGTTAGCGGAAGCTATCTCGCGTGTGCAACAGGAAAGCTGGCTGCGGATTTTTCGGCAATCGTAAAGCTAAACGAAACCGGCGCATTCCTTTGGAATAAGATTGAGGCGTCGGGCGAGGTTGATAAGGCGGCTCTTTGCGACGCTGTGGCTGAGCATTACGGAATAGACCGTGAAATTGCAGAGCGTGACGTTGCTGCGTTTGTAGAAAATCTCAGCGCAAACGGCATTCTCGAATAAGGAGCGGATATGTCGGAAGCTGTAGCAAGCGTGGATTTCGTCGGTGTCGAGGAGGCTCTTGTGACCGACGGTGTGTGTGCATCGTATACCAGCGGTATGAGTATGCAGCCGCTTTTCAAAACCCACCGCGACGTCATCATAGTAAAAAGGGCAACTTTGCCTTTGAAAAAATACGACGTTGCGCTCTATAAATTTGACGGAAAGTTCGTCCTTCACAGAGTAATAGGTTTCGATAAAAAGAGCGGAACCTATATCATACGCGGGGATAATACTTTTATAAAGGAGTACGTTGCTCCCGAAAGAATCATAGCCACTCTCGCCGCTTTCAGACGGAAAAGCAAGTATAAAACCGTCGAGAATTTTTCCTATAAACTGTATTCGCGCATCTGGTGCGCTATATATCCATTGCGATTTGTATTCCGGAAAATAAGTATTTTTTTGAGAAGAGTCAAGGGCAAGATTGTGAGAACTCTGCGTGGGGTCGGAAAAAAGTGACATAACATAAAAAAGGTAGGAGCGTAAAATGCATTCCTACCTTTTACTTATTAAATTAACGGCTTGTGCGAAAATCAGTCTTTCTTGATATGAACGTCGAGCTGGTTATAGGGGATAGAGATACCCTTTTCGTCAAATGCTTTTTTGACCTGCTCAAGAACGTCGAATTTTACGTCCCAGTAGTCAGCACTCATAACCCAAGCTCTTGCGGTTATATCCACGCTGCTTTGACCGTGCTCGGTGACGCGAGCCGTAGGCATTTTGTCCTCAAGCTTAAGTATAAGCTCGTGCGCCTCAAGAATTTCAAGAATTATTGCCTTTGCCTCGTCAAAATCGTTTTCGTATGCGATAGAGAAGGTAAAATCAACGCGGCGCATATCCTTTTCGGAATAGTTTATGATAGTAGATGAGGAAAGCATACCGTTAGGTATGTAAATAACCTTGTTGTCGGGTGTTCTTATGCGGGTGTTTATGAGTCTGATATCTTCAACCGTACCGCTTACGTCGCAAGTCTCAATGTAATCGTCTACACGGAAGGGTCTTGTAATCAGAAGCAGAACGCCTCCGGCAAAGTTTCCGACAGCTCCGTTAACCGCCAAGCCGACGGTCACACCGAGGGAGGCAATGAGCGCCGTGATGCTGCTCGTATCAATTCCGAGATATCCGACAAGGCAGACTACGACGACAGCCTTCAAAGCAATTGCAGCGACGTGCAAAATGGTTTTTGCCAAGGTCTTGTCAACCTTCGATTTTCCGTTAACCATTCTTTTTTCAAATCTTCGGCAAACAATTGTGATAACGCGGAAAGAAATGAAGAGAAGCAAAAGTGCGACTACGATTTTTACACCGGTAGTTGTAAGCCAACCTACCAGCGTTTGAATAAATTGTTCCATTTTTATACTCCTTTTTTTAAAAGAATTTTAACACAGATGCAGAAAAAAGTCAATCATTTTCCCGTAAAGTTAACAAAAAACTTATAAATTTTACATTTGCGGCAAAGATAGGTTTCAAAACTGCGCGTTGTGCTTTTCTCTTTGAAAAATAGCACGGATATTGCATTTTTTTAAGTCTGAAAAAATATTTGAAAAAAATCAAAAAAAGGCTTGACAAACGAAATTGTTTTTGATATAATACCAAATGTCCGCGGGAGTGGCGGAACTGGCAGACGCGCACGTTTGAGGGGCGTGTGGTTTTACCGTACGGGTTCAATTCCCGTCTCCCGCACCAACAAAAAGGAACTTTTGTTTACCAAAAGTTCCTTTTTGTTTATCCAAGCCGCAGTAGGGGTTCCCCGAAGCGAGCTTGCCGAGCTTTGGGGGTTCCCGCAGGCTTGGTATATCATTGAATGTATAACTTGCC
>JAZNDN010000077.1:0-2720 GCA_045588085.1 Eubacteriales bacterium | reverse complement strand
CGCCGTCACAGTAACCTGCAAGGAGAGTGAAGGACTCGATCTTGTCAGCATACTGCTTGAGGATCTTAGCGGGAGCTACTGCATCTTCGGGGCTGACTGCGATAGCGGTCATACCGGAGAGATACTGCTTGATATCACCGTAGCCGCACTCTTCGCATGCTCTGCCGGTGAGGGTGTTCTTAACTACCTGGTAGGAAACGCCTGCTTCGCGGAGTTCCTTACGGAGTTTGGTATCGTCCTCAACGGTGATTCCCTGGTAGTTAACAACTACACCGGAAACCGAGTTGCGAATCTTCTCGGAAAGCTCGGAGACAACCTGCTGCTTCTGCTCAAGTATAGCTTTGCTGGGCATGTGTTTAACCTCCTAATGGTTTGTGTTCGTAAAAAAATATCCTTCTCCCGAGAGCGAGGCGCACCGAAAGAAAGACACAAATAAAGTATTTGATTCTTCCTCGGCAGGGTGGCATTCGCTTTTACGGGAACCTGCTGTCTTTGGATAACGGCATAGATTATACCACATTTCGATCGATTTGTCAATACCTTTTTGAAAAAAAGTTTTGATTATTAGAAAAATATTTGTTTTTTAACAAAAATGAGCCTTTTATGATGTGATAATACGCCTTGTTTACATCAGGTTCATATTTGAGGTGTATAATAAAATAAATATTCAATTCGGAGTTTTACAATGGCAAAAATCACTTTTACTCGCAGCAAGGACGTTGCGATTGAAAATATCAAGGGTTACCTGAAGGTGAGTCTTATCCTGGCGCTCGTTGCCGCTGCTATAAGGTCGCTTGCTTATCTCTTTTCCTTCGATGCGGAAATAGGATATTTCAACGGCAGCTTGTTTTCAAAGATCGCTACCTATTTTATAATAGTGTCCTGCGGATTTGCTTTGACGGGATTCGTGTTCATTTCTAAAGAGGCAACTCTTCCGCGTAAGCTTACTAACGAAGGCAATTCGATCTACTTCGCTTCAGTATTTGCAGGATTTATTATGATCGCCGATTTTGCTTACAAGGTTTATCTGATGATCGGTGAGGACAAAATCAGTTATTACAAATTTATTTTTGCACGTGCTTTTAAATCCGAGAATTCCTATATCATCAGAGCTACCGCGGTTATCGAGATAGCGGGAGTTGTTGCAAGCCTGCTTGCAGCAGTTTGCTTCTTCCTTCGTTCTTCCAAAAAGTTCGATTCAAAGCTTTGTGCCTGGCTCGGTTTTTTCCCGATCATCAGAGCTCTTACCGGAGTTGCGCAGATCTATTTCGAGATGGAAGTGCAGATGAACCATCCCTCGAAGCTTATGCTCGAGTTTGCACTTATTGCAGTTATGATCGCGTTCCTTTATGAATTCAGATTCTTTGTTTCCGATGATCACGCAAGACCGAGACATTTTGTTGTGTTTTCCTGCGTCGCGTTGATCATATCTATCTCTGCGGGAATTTCCGAAATGGTGGGATTCTTTGCCGGCAAGCTTTCCAAGGGCGATTTCTGTATTGAAGCTTTCTTCTGCCTTGCGATGGGACTTTACGGCGCCGCAAGAACTATCTCTTATGTAAAATCGCTTGGAGCAAAAGCCCCGGAACAGATAGTCGAAGAATAATTCCTTGCTTATTATATATATATAAGACAAATTTTCGCATTTGCGGAGAAAAGAGAGGCGAACGGCATGTCGGTTGATTTTGCGGTTGAACGAATTATATGGCTTCATAAAAGAATAAAAGACGGTTATTTTCCGAATGCTATGCGTCTTTCCGAGCGCTTCGGGATCTCTCACAGACAGGCACAGCGCGACTGCGATTATCTGCGCCGTAAGCTTGAGGCTCCCATAGCGTTTGACAGATCAAAGCAAGGATACTATTACACCGAGAATTTTTCTCTGCCCGATTCCATCAGAGTCGAGGACCCGCGCGATATTTCGAATATCGTTGCGCTGGCGGATATGCTTGGCGGTGGTGATGGGGAATCCACGCAGATAGGCATTCCTTATTCCGCATTGTTACAGATCCCCGATAAACTTGTGGCTCTCGAGCTTGCTCCCTTTGTGACGCGTCGCGTTGGATCAAAGGGAAGATACATATGCGAGTTTCAGAACATCCGTCTTTTCTTCGGCGCACTTATCGCTTCGGATGCGGAGATACGTATAATCGAACCTGCTTGGCTTCGAGAGGATTTTTGCCGTTCGCTTGATAAGTTGCGTATGGCAAATACCGAAGAAGAAGAGATAAACACGGAAGAAACGTGATTGTATTGTTGAAATTGTTCAAAATGCGGCATTTTCCGCATTTTGAACAAAAATAAATGCCTGTATTTTCATAAAAAACAGATAAAAACGGGCAAAAATCGAGCCCTTTGGGGCACTTTTGTGGTTTATTTGTGAAATGTGCATAAAAATATACGTTTAATTGTGGTTAAATTCTACTATATGTAATATTGCAAATGGACGAAAAATGTAGTATAATATTGGAGCTTGATGTGCGAAGAATGCGTTGAAGCGAAAGGTTGCCGCAAGAACAAGCGGGTAATTTTCGTGGAGAAGTCCGAATTTGATCGGGCGCGTGGGCTATGTCAGGTACCGGGCAGCCTCTGTTCAAAGGTTGCTTCGTGACGACGGCTTTGTAGCCGTACGATCCGGAATTCGCGTCGCGCCGTGCTTGCGTGACGGCGGCGAGTGGCGGGTTTCGGCTTTTGTATGGCTGCAAAACGAAACGCACGGA
>JAZNDN010000076.1:0-12333 GCA_045588085.1 Eubacteriales bacterium | reverse complement strand
TCGCACCTTACGGCGAATAAATTTCTTGCAGATTTTGTTGTAATGAGCCGCAGTTAAGTACGACTTAACAAGGATTAGTACGACGAAAGATGCTGAAATTTATCGTCGCAAGGCTTATTGGTTCGATTCTCTTACGGCTATTTATACACGTAAGATAAAAAAGGCACTCCGCTTATGATTGCAGAGTGCCTTTTTTATTTAAGATATTTTTGGACTGATACAGAGAAGCTTATCTTTGGGAAGCTTATTAGTCAAACGCTCTTGCCGCTTTGCGATGCATAAGTGCAGATATAACAAGTCCGAGCGCGCTGAGAAGCGCCTGAGAGATGAGAAGCGAAAGCCACACACCGTTAAGATTCAGAATCGCAGAGAGCGCGGCAAGCAGAATAGGCGTGAATATAAGCGGGTCTACGTAAACGAGAAGATTTGAAAGCTTCGTGTGCCCCGCGGCATAGTAGTAAGAGCAAAGGTATTTGACGCAAGCCTTGAAGGGATAGGAGAACGCGTAGAAAACAAAACCGGTTGCCATCATCTGCCGTGCCGTTTCGGAAACCGCAAAAAGCTTGGGCATTACCATAATCAAAAGAGGGGTGGAAGCCGCAAACACAAGAGCACATACGGCGCAGATGATTGCCGATACCTTCATGACGCGTCGTTTTTGCGCCCAATCCTCAGCACCTATGGAATAGCTGATTATAGGCTGAACACCGTCGCAAACGCCCTGGAATACGTAGTCAAACGTATAAACGGCATAGCTCATAACGGCATACGCCGAAACCGCTGCGGTGCCTCCTGCTTTGAGGGCGAAAATATTAGTCAGAAGAAGCACGACTGAGGGAACGAAATTGATACCTATCGGCGAGGTTGACGCCGCGAGAATGGGCTTTATTGCATTTCTCTTTATCGGAGCGGGGCGTCTGTTGTAAATAGCTATAAATGCAAGCACGGTTATAACCGCCTGAGATACAACCGTTGACATAGCCACACCGCTGAGCGTGTGCTTTTCAACAAGAAGCCAGTCAAGAAGAATATGAACCGCAAGACCGATAGCGCAAAGCGTCATGGAATAATAGGTTTTTCCCTCGGTGCGCAAAAGCACTATGAGACCTGAGCCGAGTATCTGGAATATTGCACCGAGGCTTATAACGTCGGCGTAGGCTACAGCGTATTCAAGAACCTGCCCCTCCGCACCCATTGCAATCAGAAGATAACGGTTAAAGAGCTTGAAAACAAGGCTTGATATGAGACCTACTGCAATCAGGAGAACTATTGTCGCACTTTTGATGCTGTCTGCCGAGGCACCGTCTCCTTTGCCTCGGGTATTGCTTATTACTACTGAGCCGCCCAGGCCTATGCCTGTTCCGAGTGCGGTTATGAGCGCAACTATCGGCCAGACGATATTTATTGCGGCAAGCCCGGGGTCTCCGGTCACGTTACCTATAAACAGACCGTCAATGTTGGTATAGGTTCCTACGAGAACCATTGAAATAACTGACGGAATTATGTACTTCGAAAGACTGAATCTCATTAATTATAAAACCTCTGTAACGTAGGAAATGTCGGGAAAAACCTTGTCGGTATATTCGGCAAGAACAGCTCTGTTTTCAGGGCTTTTTCCAACGCCTAAGGCGCAGGCGCCGCTGTTTTTTGCAAAGCGCATATCGGTAATTGTATCGCCTACCATAAGAACCTCGGAGGGCAACGTGCCCCACTTTTTACATACCAGATTCATATAATACGGGTCGGGCTTTGTCGGAGATTTTCCGTCATCCGCAAGAATTTCGTCAAAGCATTCGGCAATTCCCAAGGCGTCGAGGCATTTTTTTGTGACGAATGCATCGTCGGTTGTAATAACCGCAAGCTTAAGTCCCATTTCCTTCAGCCGCATAAGGTGGCTCTTTTGATTTTCGCAGGTCGGTGCGACGGTACCCTTACCGTAATTATCGTGGTATGCCTTGATTGTAAGCTCGGTTATTTCACTCTCACTCATATCGGCGCCGTGTTTTGCCAAAACGGAAAAGATTGCACGCCCCATATCTGCATAGGTACCTGACGCAAGTATTCCGCGTATATCGCAGATTCCGTCGTGAACGTCCATTGCCGAAAGCAACTCTTCCTTTGAGGCAGTGGATTTCGTTTTTCGGATTATATCGTCAAGAGCTCCGTCCGAAACTGCGAGCCAGAAGGCGTCGAAATCCAGAAGAGTTCCGTCCTTATCGAAAATTATCGCTTTATAATTCATAAAGCCTCCAAAGAAGAAATTGAGCGCACAATAAACATATTATATATAAAATAATAACAAAAGTCAAGTGTGCAGAAATAAAGCTGCGCGTTTTTGCGGCAAAATGCCGTATCAGGTGAATTGCGAATTGTAAAGCGTCGCGTAGAAGCCTCCGAGCTTGATAAGCTCCTCGTGGTTTCCAAGCTCGCTGATTTGTCCGTCGCGCAGAACGACGATACAGTCAGCATTTTTAATGGTTGAAAGGCGGTGAGCTATGATGAATGAGGTTCTGCCCTTCATAAGCTCGTTCATCGCCTCCTGTATTTTTATTTCGGTTCTTGAGTCAACGTTTGATGTTGCCTCGTCAAGAATAAGCATCGGAGCATCGGAGAGCATTGCGCGCGCTATGGTAATGAGCTGACGCTGTCCTTTTGAAATATTAACACCGCCGTCCGTCAGCATGGTTGCATATCCGTTGGGGAGTTTTTCTATATAATCGTCAATTCTGGCATCCGCGGCTGCACGGCGCACGTCCTCCTCGGTTGCACCCTCGCTGCCGTAGGCAATGTTATCGAAAACCGTGCCCTCGAAAATCCAGGTGTCCTGAAGCACCATAGTGAACGCTTTTCGCAATGATTCTCTCGTTATATCGGTTATTTTTACCCCGTCAATCAGAATGCCGCCTGCGTCAGCGTCGTAAAAGCGCATAAGAAGATTTATTATCGTGGTTTTTCCGGCACCGGTAGGACCGACTATCGCAACGGTCTTTCCTGCATCGGCTTTAAGCGAAATTCCGTGGAGTATCTGCTTTTTCGGGGTGTATCCGAAATAAACGTCCTCAAAGCTTACCTCTCCCTTGACGTTCTGAAGAACTATCGCGTCCTTTGAGTCGGAGGGCTCCTCAGGCTCGTCGAGAATTTTGAAAACTCTGTTTGCCGCCGAAAAAGCCGACTGGAACTCATGCATAATGTTTCCAAACTCGTTTATGGGGCCTGCGAATTTTCTGGAGTACTGAACGAATTTTGCAATTCCTCCGAGGGTGATGAAGAATACCGTTCCTGCGGCAACCGTGCCGTTTTCCGAGAACATATACAGTATTCCTCCGAATATAATAACGAGGGAAATTGAAAGGTTGTTAATGAAGTTTATCGTAGGTCCGAGGGACGCGCCGTAATATTCGGCATCGTAATATGCGTCCATGGTTTCACCGTTCCTTTTGTCAAAGCGTCCCGATATAACGTCCTCCTTGCCGTAGGCACGTATGCTTCGGCTTCCCGAGAGCATTTCCTCGGCGTATCCGTTAAGCTCTCCGAGCATTCGCGAGCGTTTGCTGAACAGCGGGCGTATTTTCTTTGAGCGATAGGTGGAGAAGAGGATTGATATGGGAATGGTTATGGCGAAAACGAGAAGCATGGGCTTTGATATCCGCCACATAAATATGAGCGAGCCTATAACCGTGTAAACGCTCGTCATAACCTGAACCAAATCGTGAGAAAGCGTTGTGTTTACCGTGTCTATATCGTAGGATATGCGGCTTATTATGTCGCCTGTCGGGTGCTGGTCAAAGAATGTGACAGGCAGACGGTTGAGCTTCTCGAAAAGCTGCTTTCTCATTCTGAAAACTATTTTCTGGCTGAGCTTTATCATTATTACCGCAAGTATATAGGAAAGCACTGCCGAGAGCGAATAGCAGATTATCATTGCAATCACGTTGCGCCATACGGTAGGGAAGTCAACACCGCCCTCCCTTGCAATCGCGTCAAGCGCGTTTCCCGAATATTCGGGACCCATAAGCGCAAGCTGGTTTGATAAAAGCGTGAATATTATCGCAATGAGAAAAAGCGGCCAGTAATGAAGAACGTATCCGAGAAGCCTTTTGAGCACTCCTCTTGTGGTTTTTGCATCAAGCTTTTGCGGCGCGGGGCGGTTTGCGGTCGGTGCCCCTTCTCTGTGAAAATTATTACCTCTACTCAACGAAGGAACCTCCCATCTGCGAATCGCTGATTTCTTTGTATTCCGGGCAGCTTTCAAGCAGCATACCGTGTGTGCCTTTTCCTATAATACGGCCTCTGTCCATAACGAGTATAAGGTCGCAGTCCTTGACGGAGCTGACTCTTTGCGCAACCGTGATGACCGTTGAGCCTGCGAGGCTCTCCTTTAGCGCAGCTCTGAGGTTTGCATCGGTTTTATAGTCAAGCGCCGAGGAGCTGTCGTCAAGAATGAGAATGGAGGGCGAGGCGGCTATCGCGCGGGCTATGAGTATTCGTTGCTTCTGTCCGCCCGAAATATTCGTGCCCTTTTGCGCGAGTATATGTGAGAAGCCGTCGGGGAATGCGCTTATGAAATCGTACGCCTGAGCAATCTGTGCCGCACGTACGACCTGCCCGTGAGATATCTCGCGGCCGAACTTTATATTCTCCTCGATAGTGTCGGCATACAGAAAATCGTTCTGGAGCGCCACGCCGAGCATACCTCGGAGCTCCTCGTTAGATATGGAGCGTATGTTCTTGCCAAATATATACACGCCCCCTGATGTAGTATCGTAAAAATGTAACAAAATGTTAACTATTGTTGACTTTCCGCTACCCGTTGCACCTATTATGCCGAGGCTTTGTCCTTCGCTTAGCTCAAAGCTGATATCCTTAAGGTGAGAGTGGATACCGTCGTAGGAAAAGTCAACGTCGCGAAACTCTATGAGAGCCGCACTCTTGTCGAAGGGTTCGTCACTCTCGCAAAGCGACATGTCTTCCGGGGTGCTTATTACCTCGCTTATTCTGTTAGCCGAGGCAACGCACTTGGTGAACATTATGAAAATCCTTGATAAGAACATCATAGCCATTGATATGAGAGTGAAATACTGGATAAAGGCTATGACTGTTTCCGGGTCGGATTCAAGTCCCGAAACGCGAAGCGCAGCAACCACGATTACCGCCACGATACCCAGGTTCATAAGAAGCGTCATAATAGGGTTTACGCTTCCCATAATTATGCCGGCGTGTCTTTCCGTTTTTGAAAGATTTTCGTTTTTCTCTTCAAATCTGAGGTTTTCGTATTCGTTTTTGGAAAGAGCTTTGATAACTCTTATTCCCTGAGTGTCCTCGCGCACGACGCGCACCATAGAGTCGTTTGCCTTCTGAACCTTGGTATAAAGCGGAATGCCCTTTCTTGAAATCAGAAATACCGTCAGAAATATGATAGGAATAAGGGAAATCATGACTAAAGAAAGCGCCGTGTCGAGAAACAGAGTGATGCCTATTCCGCCTATGAGCAGAATAGGCGCTCGGACGCCCATTCTCTGAACCATACCGACAAAGTGGTGGACGTTATAGGTGTCGGTTGTTATTCTTGATTCAAGCGAGGGAATTGAAAAGCGGTCTACCTGCGCTGCGGAAAGCGTCATGGTTCTTTTGAAAAGTTCCTTTCTCATTCTCTCGGAGAAAACGCAGGAAACCTTGGCAGCCATTCGGTTCGCGACTACGTTTCCTATGCAGGCAAGTGCCGCGCAGGCAAGCATAAGCGCGCCCCACATAAGAATTTTAGCAACGCTTCCGGTTCCGACCACGTTTTTCAGAATATGAGTGAGGATATAAGGGAGCATAAGCTCAATCAGCGTTGCGAGAATTTTTATAGTGAGTCCAAGGCTCATTCGACGCCTGTACGGCTTAAGATATTGCAAAATAAGTCTCACCGGTGGGTGTCCTCGCTTTCAAGAGTGGTTGTTAAAGTGCATTTCATTTCGTAATTTCAAGCGCCAGCTTTATTCCAATTTCAAGTCCTACCGGGAGTGAGGACTTGATTACGTACTCCTCGCGCGTATGCATTCCGGCACCTGATAAAACACCAACAGTAAGGGCAGGTATCCCGAGAGAAAGGGGAATATTACAGTCGGTTGAGCTGGAACGGTAGGATATCGGTTTTTTTGTTATTTCGGTGACGGTAGTCTCAATTTTTCTCTTAAGCTCGGCCATTTTTTCCTCGTCAATCTTTGCGGCGCATGGGCGGTCGCCTATTTTTTTGACGTTTATTTCGACACCGTCGCTTCGTGCTTCACGGAATATACGTTCGAATTCTGTTTTCATAAAGTTAAGGAGCTCCTCGTCGTCAGAGCGGTATTCGCAAAACATTTTCGCGCTTTGAGCAATTGTATTAACCGAAGTACCGCCGGAAATTTCTCCAACGTTGTAGCTGACTCGTTTTCCTTCCTTTTTAGGCAGATTCACTGAATATATAGCGTTTATTATTTTGGACAGCTCGGCAATAGCGTTTTTGTTTCCGAATTTTACCCAGGAATGACCGCCTTCGGTCAAAACCTCGACCTCGTATCTGTGTGAGCCTACGCACCTGTCAGAGGCCGAATTTAAATCAAAGGAATCGAAGGAGATAAATTTCGTGATTTTGTCCCCGAATTTTGAGAAAATAGCTCTCGTTCCCTTGAGATTTCCGAGTCCTTCTTCGCCCGAATTGCATACGAAAAGAACGCCGTGCGTATCTATTTTGTTTTCGAAGAAATATTTTGCCGTGAGCATAAGTACGCAAACGCTTGCGGTGTCGTCTCCGGCCCCCGGGCAATAAATGCGCTCACCGTCATCGCGGTAAGGCATAGGCTCGGTGTCCGGGAAAACGGTATCGGTATGCGCGACAAAAGCAGTAATTTTATCCCGATTCTCTATTTGGTAAGGAACTATCACGTTGAGCGCCTCATCAATATACGCGCCATCAATTCCGTTTGCCCAAAACCAATCAAGGCAGTATTTTGCACGCTCATCCTCGTGCCACGAGGGCGCAGGAATATGGCAAAGGTCGTAATGAAGCCGGTAAAGCTCTGATACGTTTTCTTCTATGTATCTTTTAAGATTTTTCATTTTTTCCTCCGGAAAACGTTAGAATAATGTAGCATAGGGACATTGTAACACAGAATGGGTAAAAAGTAAATAGATGAACGCTGTTTTCAGACAGTTTAATATCTAAAAAACGAAAAAGCCCTGCCGAAGCAGAGCTTTTTACATATCGAAATAATTGCCGTAAGGCACAAATTATCTCTTCGAGAACTGAGGTGCGCGACGAGCTGCCTTGAGTCCGTACTTCTTTCTCTCCTTCATTCTGGGGTCACGAGTAAGAAGTCCTGCCTTCTTGAGAAGGGGCTTGTAGGTTTCATCTGCACTGAGAAGAGCGCGGGCAACACCGTGGCGGATTGCGCCTGCCTGACCGGAGAATCCACCGCCCTGAACGTTTGCAACGATATCGAACTTACCAACGGTGTCGGTAACTCCGAAGGGCTGGTTAACAACGAGCTTGAGGGTTTCAAGTCCGAAATAGTTGTCTATATCTCTGCCGTTGATGGTAACGACGCCTGTGCCGGGATAAAGACGAACTCTGGCAACCGATTTCTTTCTTCTGCCGGTGCCGTAGAAATAAGGCTTTGCACTAGTATACATTCTTAAAATCCTCCTTATCAGTCGATTGCAATCGGCTTCTGAGCAGCCTGATTGTGATTAGCGTCCTTGTAAACGCGAAGACGGGTGAGCGACTTTGCGCCGAGAGTGTTGTGAGGGAGCATTCCCTTAACAGCAAGCTCCATAGCAAACTCGGGGCGAGTTGCCATAAGGTGCTTGTAGCTCTCTTCCTTAAGACCGCCGATGTAACCGGAATGATGACGTTAGAATTTCTGCTCGAGCTTCTTACCGGTGAGAATTGCCTTGGAAGCGTTGATTATGATAACGAACTCTCCGCAATCTGCATGGGGGGTGAACTCGGGTCTGTGCTTGCCGCGAAGAATGTTAGCAGCCTTAACAGCGGTTTTGCCGAGAGGCTTGCCTGCGGCATCAATAACGAACCATCTGCGCTCGATGGTTTCAGCTTTTGCCATGAAAGTAGACATTTTGTGTTCCTCCTAATTTTTGCTTAGCAGGGTATTCCTGCAATTTTTTCAAGCCTTGATATTATATCATAGCGATATTCGGTTGTCAATAGCTTTTTGAAACTTTTTTGAAGGAAATTGATTTAGAAAAACCAAAGCTCCGAATATCTCGCTTTTTCTCTCGTTTTCTCTCGTTTCCTCGTTTTCAATAAATAAAAATTTTTTCGCAATTTTGTAAAAAATCACAAAAAATGCCAGAAGGAAGACGTATAGTACGACCGGTACTGTCTTTTTCTAGTATTTCACATATGGGAACGCTTGCCCACGCGCAGAGTTGCGTGCCGCCTTTTCGGTTATGCCTAAACATAAAACGAAGAAAACCATAGGTTTTCAACCATAACGTTCGGTAAGTTGCAAAAATTAAAATTGAGGCACAGACTAACTCTATGCCTCGCACTGTTTGCCTCACACTGTTTTGTTTTCGGTTATGCCTAAATCTGTTTATGCACGCTTTTGTACTCGTCGTAGTAGCGGTAATAGTGACAGCCTTTGGTATCTCCGCCGAGAAAGCCTTGCATTTCGTCCTCGTCAAGCGAGAGGTTGCAGCAGTAGCTGTCGGTATACTCGTCGTATTCGTAAAATTCGCAGCTTTCGCAGCTTGCCGCGTGCTTGTATCCGTACTTAGAAAAGTCCATATCAGAAGAAGAACTTAAAGCACAAGAAGAATGCAACTACTGCCAAAGCACCGAGAATTGCTGTGATATAAAAGGACTTGTTGCTCTTAGGTGCTGTCTCGGGGATTCCCTCGGCTGATTTTTGCTCTTCGCGGTCGATAACCTCTATGAAAGCTTCGCCAAGACTCTCTTTTTCTGCATCTTCAATCTCGGCAAGGAAGGAGCGTACACTGTCCCTGAGCTCTCCTATCTTTTGGGCAAGCTCGTCGTCGGATACGGTAAGTCCCTCTTCTGTATCAAAAACGCCTACGGCGCATTCAAATGCAATGCTTTCGACAACACCCGAAACAGCGACCGTCATTTCTCCGAAAATGCATTCGGGAGAGTCGTTTTCCGAGAGTTTTTCATATTCGGAATTAGAGTATCCACAGTCGTATTTAACCTCAAACCCCTTTTTCGAGGGAAGTGAAGCAATATTTTTAAGCGCTGCCTCAAGCGCCTCTTTTGCAGTTGTAACGTTCATTATATTCTCCTTAAATTATATTACCGCGGTGTCTATTGTGAGCTTGCCCGCCGGGCTGCGCTTGATGCCGTAGTGAAGCTCGCACGCCATTTTGAAAATTTTTGCTCCGTCAATTCCGACGCAGTTGTCAATGCTGTCGAGAAAGGATATTGCCGCAGGGTGAAAATCAGAGCTGGTAACGAAAATTCCGCGCGTGCCTTGCCTTGCGCAGACAGCACCGTAAAATCCTCTGACTGTGGTTTCAACCGTCGTATCGCTGCGGTTTTTTGTCTGAACCATAACGGTCTCTCTGAAGCCGAGTCCGTCGGTGGTTTCTATGATGCCGTCTATGCCGCCGTCGGCAGAGCCGCCTGTGGTTGTGTTGGAGGTGACGGTCTTTCCGTTTTTCTCGTAATACTTTCCGAGAAGCGTCATGAAATAGACCTCGAAAAACTCTCCTCCGCGCTTATGTAAGGCGGTGAGAAAGTTCTCTTTAAGAACGAGCATTTCGTTTATGTCGGTTATGCGTGCCTCAACCTTTTCCGTCAGGGAATATACACGGTCAGCAAGCTTTATAACACCAAGCTTAGTGAGCCTTCTCAGAATATCACCCATATAGGCAAACAGCTTGTTATCATCCTTTTCCGTGAGGGTTCTGTCGGTGCCGAAATGCCGTATCAGCGATTGCCGAAGCTCTCCTTTCGTCATAGAGCGCTCGGCGAGCAGCTCCAGTATTTTTTGCTCGCATTTTTCGTTCCTGATTGCTATCGGCTTTTGCTCGTGTGCCGAATAAACTCCGTCTGCCGAGCGGATTATCATACCTTTCTCAAGCATTTCGTTGATAGCCGCACCTACAATGCTGCGCTTTACGTTTGCCTTTCCCGATGTGCTTCTGTCCGCTTTTTGCTCGGGCGTCAGGGGGAGGGAATTGATATACTCGTTTATTATCTCGCGCCTGTATTTCGGAGAGCCTTCGAGAATGTCCAAAATTTTTATGAAAATTCTTTTGTTTATTGCCGGCATATAACCTCCATTATCTTCCGTCGTCTGCGATATCGGACTCGCACGCCTTTTCCGCGGAGCGCTTTCTGCAGTATGAATAAATTTCAAATCCAAGCAAACCGCAAATTTCGGCAACTGACAGGTATATAAACAGATTTCCGACCATAGAATAAAGCGTTTTTTCGGAGGAAAGAGAAACCTCTCCGACAAGATAACCTCGCTCAAGAATATCTATTTGTCCGCTGACCTCACCCGTCGGTGTAATAATACTTGAAACTCCGGTATTTCCCGCTCTGACGGTAGCTCTTCCAAATTCAACCGAGCGAAGCCTCGCTTGATTGTTATGCATATATATTCCGCAGGAATCCGAGAACCAGGAATCGTTCGTGGAAATAGCGAAAAGCTCCGCACCGTCCCGAACGCTGTCGGCACAAAGCGCCTCGTAAATGGAATCGAAGCATATAATGCTTCCTACCTTGCCCATTCCCGGCACGTCGAATACGTTTGAATCGGTACCGGGGGTCATATCCTCTGCAAGAATCGATATATCGCTCATAAACGGCATAACAACGTCAATGAACGACCGCATCGGTACGAATTCACCGAACGGAACGAGCCTGCGCTTGAAATATACGGTTTCGCAAATACCGTCCTCGGCACTTACGTAATAGCATACGTTATAGGTATTTCCGCCCTCGTACATAATCGTGCCTATTATGATATCGGCACCGGTTTCCATAGCAAGCAGCTCAAAGCGCCTTGCGGTGTAGGAATCGGGGACGGTTGCAAAAGGATATGCCGTTTCCGGCCATACTATAAGCTCTGCGCCCTCTGCGGCTGCCTTTCTCGTCATATCGGAATAGACCTCAAGAACCTGTTCTGCCGGGGCTACCCATTTTTCCGAGGAATCGTAATTGCCCTGAATTGCCGCAACCTTGATTTTGTCCGAGCTTTCGTATTCCGCGCTCTCGGCAGCGTATATAATCGTGCCGACACCAAGGTTCAGCGCGACGGCAAGAAGCGCAAACCCCGAAAGGAATGCCGTGTATTTTATCCCCTTTGCCTTGTATATTGCATAGGCGAAGAGGGTGTTAGCGAAAACTATGAGCGCCGTAACCGTGTACGAGCCGAAGAGCGAGGAGGTTGCAAGAGTCGGCATAAATCCGCACTGACCGAGGCAGAGTCTTCCCCAGGGAACTCCCCACCAGCCCAGCGTCTGAATAAATTCAAAAATCGCATAAAGCGGAGGAAGAAGAAAAATCGGAAGGTAGGAAAATTTCTTGAAGGTGCCCAGACGCGCAAACGCTCCGAAAATCACGAACATCGGTGCGCTTATGAGCGCTTGAAGAAGAGAAAGACCGAATATCGCAACGATAATGACGATAACCGAGAAGAAATTGTTTATTCCCGTGAAATCGAGGGGGTAAAGATAAGCGAACCAATGGAAGCATACGGCGTAGTATGCCCAGAAAAAGATAAGTCCGTAGCCGTAATAGCCGCGAAGACGCCTGTCCGGATTATCGGTAAGCCTCAGAATTGCATATATCGCAGGTATCATGGCAATCCATTGCAAAGGGCCGAAATACTGAGGCAAAACCGTGCCCATGGCAGATGCTACGGCACCTGCTGCCAGCAGAAGCAGGAAAAGATATTTTTCTTTCACAGGCACCTCCTCTTATCTCTCGGCACGCTGCGAGTGGCAGAAGCGCAATCCGGCGCGCCCGCAATATTTGCACGAGCTTATTCTTTCACACGTTAATTATACAATACGCGGAGGTGCTTGTCAAGCGCGTTGGGAGGATAAATAATTACAAAATATTAAATCTGCGCTTGCGAAATAAAATAATCATTGCTTTTTTTGTAATTGTGTGTTAAAATACATAGTGGTTTATTGTGCCATAGCAGTCATTCGGGTAAAAATTTACCCGGTGCAGAGGAAAGGAGAGAAGCGGTGGTAAGAATTGTCGAAACGGAAAAGAAGTCATGCGCAGAGCGCGCAGGCATAAGGCGCGGCGACATACTCGTCGCAATCAACGGCAACGAAATAAAAGACGTTCTCGATTACCGTTTTTATCTC
>JAZNDN010000075.1:0-15175 GCA_045588085.1 Eubacteriales bacterium | reverse complement strand
CTGCCTTGGTAAGCTCACTGCCGGGCTTCCCGTCGTTTGCGGCAAGCGCCTTGATTTGCTCGACGGTCTTTCCCTCGGCACACTTGACAAAGGCATCTCTTTGCTCATACCATTCAAGTCCGGCAGGCGATGCACCCTTCATTCCGTACTCATCTTTAAGCTCGCCCTTAGTCTTGTAATTTCCTACCTTGCCGACACCGTCCGCTCCAAACTCAACCGATGCTTCAAGCGCGTCTATTGCGAGGTGGGTTACCACGTTTTTATCGGTGATAACGACCGCGGCTGCCGTGTAGGTTATTTCGGTGTATCCGGATTTTTGCTGCGTGGCATTTTCCGTGGCTCCTATATCCGTCACAATTCCGACGCCCGCTCTTGCCACACTTGACGAGCAGGATACGAGCGATACCGCCGCAAAGACTACAAGCAGGGCGGCGAGCAAAACACATACCGTTTTTTTCATATTACGATAGCTTCCTTTCTTTTTTCGTAGGCAAGAGAAAATAATCCGAACCCGCTCCGAAGCCTGAATTTCCAGCGCTTTCGGCACTTACCTCTCTTGCAAAGTTGTACTTGGCTGCGAGAGCCAAGCACCAAAATCATCTTGAAATTAAGGCTTCGGAGTTCTTCGAATTTTCGGGATAGATGATTTATGGCAAGGCAAGGTTAAAATTCGAGATAATATGAGAATATTATAAGGATTTTTACCGAAGCTTTGTCACAAATCAGCATCCCTAAAACGAGTTCGGATTATTTCCTCTTGCCTACTGAAGCTATTATTAAACGGAATCGGGCAAAGTATTCCAAAATCAAACGCTTGGGGAATATTTTTGAAGCATGTTACGGATTTTATAAATCAAAATCTAATTTTTACCTTTTTTATGAGCATCGCGGTAAGCAGGCCTATAAATACACCGCAAATAATTCCGCTAACAGAGAGAGGAAGCATATAAAAGCCTATCTCACGGGTTCTGAGAAGTGCTGCGGCAACTGCTATCTGAGCCGCATTATGCATAACCGCACCGCAGACAGACACTCCCGCTATTGAAAACAGGTCACACTTTTTCATAACAATCATAACAGCGAAGCTGAGTATTGCTCCGGCAAGGCTGTATATAAAGCTCAGAACGCTTCCGAAAAGAAGCGCTGAAAGCGAAACTCTGACGAGCGATACTGCGGCTGCTTTATACGGTGAGGTTTTATATATAAGGAACAGCACCGCAGAATTTGCAAGTCCGAGCTTTATTCCGGGAACGGCGCTCCATACAGGCGGCAGAAGAAACTCAACGTAGGAAAGAAGAAGCGCCACGGATACCGATATTGCGAGCATTGCAAGCTCTCTTACGCGACGGTGATTTTCGAGAATGGCAGAAGATGCACGGTTATTCGCTTCGGCAAGGTTTACCGTTTCTTTTTCATTACGCGAAGCTGCACTCTCACACTCTGAGAACAAACAGCTCTGCTCGCCTTTAGGATTTTGATTTTCCGACATTTCCCTGCCTCCTTTCTGCTTTAATCCTTATATATGGCTTATTTTCGTTTTTCTATTCAATCTATGACAAGGAGCAAAGCTTGCTCCGATGCTTTCTATTTTACAGCTACCACGAGCTTATGCGGAAGACACACTATAGTATCGTTTTCGCGTGAAATTGCTACGTGATTTTGACAAATTTTATCTCTGCAATTCGCCTCTGAGACGAAAACCTTACCGTCCTTGACCACCACGGTATTGTAATGCTCTGGGTTTTCGGAACAAGTCACGCGGTATTCGCAGTCCTCGGAAAGAGGCAGGGTGCAAATCCGCTCTCCGTCTACCGAAATCTCGGCATAGCTTCCCTCCCGTCCGAAAAGGAGAAAAGCAAAAAGGACGGTGATAGATACAGCCAACACCGCCAGACAAAGAATTATATCGTTTCTTATCCTCCGCTTAAGCGAACCTGCGTCCGCAAAAGCACCGTCCTTTTTCTTCATAAGCACCTACATTGCCGCGTATGCAGCGTACAAATTAAGCAGACCGAAAAGCCTTTTCGGTCGTTTTTGGGGCTGAGAAAATCAGCCCCAAATTTTCATCAATTAATTTTTCTCGGATTCCTCTTTACAGCTAAAAGTAAAATCCGTAGCGCGTATACAGTGCGTTGGGCATACCTCTACACATTCACGGCAGCCGGTGCATTTTCCGTAGTCTATAACGGCAAGGTTATCTACGACGGTTATTGCTCCGTACTTACAAGTATTTTCGCATTTCTTACATGCTATGCAGCCGACCTTGCATATTTTTCTGACCGCGGCTCCGCGCTCTCTGTTAGAGCAAGCAACCGCCGCCTTTGCTTCCTTGGGCACGAGGGTTATTATATGCTTGGGGCAGGTTTTGACGCACATGCCGCAGCCTATGCATCTTTCGGGAATTATTTTTGCCAGAGAATCCTTAACTGCGATTGCATCGACAGGGCACACGTCCTTGCAGTCACCGCAGCCGATACAGCCGAAGGTGCAGGCTGAGGGGCCGCCGTATATAAGGCTTTTTGCCTTACAGCTTTCGCAGGTATCGTAAATAGCCTTTTCCTTTTCGGTTTCGGCATTCGTTGCTCCGCAATGAACGAAGGCAACCATTTCCTGCATATGCTCGGCATCAACACCGAGCAGCTCTGCTATTTTCTGCGCGGCATCCTTACCGCCGGGGGTACAGAGGTTGGTTTTTGTTCCGCCGCCCGCAAGAGCCTCGGCATATCCGTCGCAGCCTGCAAATCCGCAGGCACCGCAGTTGGCACCGGGAAGGTACGAGCGAAGCTCGGTTACTCTCTCGTCAGGCTCAACGCCGAAGAAATGAGAGGCTACCGCGAGTAAAACCGCACAGAAAAGACCTACTCCTAAAAGAACCAGAACGGCATAAAGTATTTCAATCATCACGCCACCCCCATAAACAAGCCTTCTATGCTGTCAACAATTCCGCCAAATCCGAAGAATGCCAGCGAAATAAGCGAAGCGGCAATGAGCGTCACAGGCAATCCCTTGAAGGATTCGGGGATATTGCTTCCCTCAATTCTCTCGCGCACGCCCGAGAAGAGCACCATTGCAAGAAGGAATCCAAGACCGCAGCCCAGAGCGCTTACGACAGACTCAATAAAGCCGTAGCCGTCGGTGATATTGTTGATAGTGACACCGAGAACGGCGCAGTTTGTAGTTATAAGAGGAAGATATACGCCAAGGCTCTTATGAAGCGCGGGTATAAATTTTTTGAGAAGAATCTCGATAAACTGAACCAGCGCCGCAATAACGAGTATAAATGCGACGGTCTGCAAATATCCGAGCTTCAGGGGGTCGAGAACGAATTTCTGAACCGGCCAGGTAACAGCGGTTGCAGCAATCATAACGAAGGTTACGGCACTTCCCATACCGACCGACTGGTCAAGCTTTTTGGATACACCGAGGAATGGGCATATTCCGAGGAAACGGTTCAGAACGTAGTTGTTAACGAGCACCGAGCCCATGATAATCAGAACCAGACTTTTAAACAGCTCCATTATTCAGCCACCTCCTCTGCTTTGCCTACCGAGGAGCAGCCGCCTGAGCAGCTTGCAGCCGAGGGACAGCCCTCACAGGAAAAGCTCTTTCTCTTGACGGCTCTTCCGTGGGATATTGCGTTTATTATTGCTATTATAAGTCCGAAGACGAAAAATCCGCCGGGTGCCTGAGTGAGAAAAGCAATCTTATAGGTTTCGAGGAAAGGAATTGCAATTCCGGCAAAGGACGCTGAGCCGAACACCTCTCTGATAAATGACATTGCGAAAAGCGCAAGAGTAAATCCAAGACCCATACCAAGACCGTCAAGGGCGGATTTTCCTACCGAATGCTTACTTGCATACATTTCGGCTCTTCCGAGGATTATACAGTTAACAGTTATCAAGGCAAGATATATTCCGAGAAGCTCATAGAACTCCGGCAGATATGCGTGCATCAGCATCTGAACCACCGTTACGAAGGAGGCAATTATGAGTATATAGCAAGGAATTCTTACGGTATCGGGAATAACCTTACGCAAAAGGGATATTACGCTGTTTGAGCATATAAGCACGAGCGTTGCCGCAAGTCCCATTGATATTGCACCGATTACGGTATTGGTAACCGCCAGTGTCGGGCAGGTACCCAGAACCAGAACGAATACGGGGTTTTCGGTTATTATGCCCTTGATGAGAACCGAGAGCGAGCTATCTTTATTTTTCATAATGCCGACTCTCCTTTCATAATTTCATGGGCGGCGAAGCCATCGCCGACAGCGTCAAGATAACCGTCAGTCGTTACGGTTGCCGAGCTTATTGCGTCTATTTCACGGTAATTTTCTTTTGTTTTTCCAAAAAGCTGGGAATAAAATGAGTATTTATCACATTCCGAGCCTATTCCTTGGGTTTCGTACTGCGAAATAGTTTTTACCGACACGATTTCTCCAAGCTTATCTATACAAAGCTTGATTGATATAGGCTTACCCGATGCGTGCTTGCCGCCGGATTTGCCGTATCCCGAGCCCTCAAGGTCTAAAACGAGATTTCCGCTGCCGCTTCTGTATGCTCCGACAACAGACGGGGCAACACCCGCCCCCTCGGGAATATTAATCTCGGTAAGCGATGCCCCCTTGACCGTCGAAACCGCCGTGGCGACGTCTATATCGGTATCGGAAAGCGCATTTCCGCTGTTGTCCGCTCCGACGTATTTTCCGTCAGAGTAAAGAACGTATCCGCTTCCGTTATCGGCGGTGAAAACGCGCTCAACACCCTCGATTTTCTCGATTACGAACCATTCGGTAAATCTGCCATCGGCACTTGGAAGAGCCGCGTCAAGCAGCTTTTCCTCCTCGCTTCTGGCATCGTAGCTTCCGCCAAGATATATGCTGACTGCTCCGAGAGCGTCCTTGACAGCACCTCTGTACGCCGCGGTCGTCATAGTTGCTCCGCCTACCGTATCAACGGTATCTATATCGGTAAGATTTTTGCCGAGCAGATTGCTGCCGTAGGCTTTCTCCTTACCCAGAGTTTCGTTTGATGCAAGGCAAACGGCGCCGGTTACCTTTTCCTCAGAATCAATACCGCACATTATTTTAAGTCCGCTTTGGTAGCCTGAGGTAAGAAGCACTGCAACGAATCCGCCTATATCGTCGGTATAAAATTCCTCGACGGTTTCGGGAAATTCGTATTTTTCAATATTTACGGCTTTAAATTCCTCAGCGCCGGGTCTTACCTGTCGCTTAGCCAGGTTCGCACGCTCCGTCTCGTTTTGAGCAATCGTATCCTCGGTGAGTAAATTTACGGCACCGAGTGCGAATGCCATTATAAGACACGCAACCGTGAGAACAATTATGCTTTTAAAGGATTTTGTCATTTTTTCGCACCTCCCGCTCCAAAGGGCACTCTTACGGTCAGCCTATCAATATAGGGAGTTACGATATTCATAAGAAGTATTGCAAAGGAAACGCCCTCGGGATAGCTTCCCAGATAACGTATCATTACGGTGATAAGTCCTGCACCGACACCGAATATGATTTTTCCAAGGCCGGTTACGGGGGTCGTTGCATAGTCGGTTGCCATAAAGAATGCACCGAGAATAAGTCCGCCCGACATAACCAATGCCAGCGCTTCGATGAAATCAGCGCCGCTTATGATAAAGCTCATGGCAAACACCGTGAGAATAAATGCAAGGGGTGTTTTAAGCGATATAACACGCCTTACTGTTAGGTATGCCGCACCGATAAGGAGCGCAAGAATACAGGTTTCACCTATTGCACCGCCGCGCAAGCCTAAGAAGAGGTTAAGAAGATTCTGAGACTTACCTGCCATAATCTCCGTCAGGGGCGTTGCGGAAGAGGCTGTATCAACTATCGTCGGGAAGCCGTAAGATGCCATACTTGCGAAGGCAATAGTCATAAACACTCTTGCCGTCATTGCGGGGTTTGCAAAGTTCTGACCGATACCTCCGAAAATGCATTTTACGAATATAATAGCGAACACCGAGCCTATAACTACTTGCCATATCGGTATATTGGCAGGACAGTTAAGCGCAAGAAGAAGACCGGTTACTGCGGCGCTGAGGTCGCCTACTGTCTGTTCTCTTTTCGTTATGAGGCAGAAGAGGTATTCAGCGAGCACCGAGGAGACGACACCCGCCGCAATAACGGCAAGCGAGCGAAGTCCGAAGATTACTACGCCTGCAACCGTCGCCGGAAGAAGCGCTATCAGAACGTCGAGCATTATCGTAGCAGTGGTTTTCGGACTGCGGATATGAGGCGAGACGCTTACTCTAAGCTTTGACATCTGCTTTTACCTCACTTTCCTTTCTTTTTGCCGCTTCTCTGACGTCTGCCTTTGCAAGCTTGTTCGTTTCAACCAGAGGCTGACCTGCCGGGCAGATGTAGGAGCAGCAGCCGCACTCCATACAAATATCGACTCTGAGCCTTGAAAGCTCCTCTATATCGTTTTTCTTATACGCTTTCATAAATGCTGCGGGATTAAGGCTGAACGGGCAATGGTTGGCGCAGGCACCGCAGTGAATGCACTGGGTTTCCTTTTTCGGCATTGCATCCTTTACGGTGAATGCCAGTGCCGCATTCGTGCCCTTCATAACGGGGGTATCGAGGTCCTTTACCGCAACACCCATCATAGGGCCGCCGAGAAGAATCTTTCCCGGCTCCTCGATAAAATCACCTGCCGCACGGAAGACCTCGCGAAGCGCAATTCCTATGGGAGCCGAAATATTCTTAGGAGAGCTCACGGCAGAGCCGTCAACCGTTACGCATTTTCTTACAAGAGGCATTCCTGTCTTTAAGTAGTTTCCGATAGCGGCAACAGTCGTGCAGTTACAAACGATGCAGCCGACGTCAAGCGGAAGCTTACCTGCGGGGATTACCTTACCCGTGGTGTGATATACCAATACCTTTTCGCCGCCCTGAGGGTACAGGCTCGGCAAAACCTTAACGCTGACTCTGGAATCAAACTCTGCCATGCGGCGCATTTCGGCTATTGCCTCTTTTTTGTTTGCTTCGATTCCAATGATTACGCGCTTTATATCAATGAAGCTCAAAATCACGCTGAGCGCGTGCTTTATATCGTCGCTTCGGTCAAGCATGGTTCTTGTATCGCTGGTGATATACGGCTCGCATTCGGCGCCGTTGATTATCAGCTCCTCGACCGACTTTCCCTCCGGGATTGAAAACTTTACGTGAGATGGGAACGCCGCGCCGCCAAGGCCTACCATTCCTCCCATTCTTATAGCTGCCGCAAGCTCGGCAGCCGAGGTTACGGTGGGAGGTGCGATACTCGGGTCGGGGGTGTTTTTGCCGTCTGAATCTATCGTGACCGCAACGGTTTTAACTCCGTGCGGAAGAAGAAAATCAACGATTCCCGTAACCTTTCCCGAAACCGAGGAATAGATAGGCGAGGACACGAATCCGTCCGGCTCACCGATAAGCGTTCCGACGAAAACCTCATCACCGACCTTTACCGTCGGCTTGGCAGGTTTTCCGATGTGCTGCGACATCGGAACAGTCACAGTTTCCGCTTCTATACGAACAGGCGCCATAGATGCGGTATTCTTCCTATGCGGAACTCTGACTCCGTGAAGATTAAATAGCATCTGCCATTTCCTTTCAAATAAGTAAGAATTTAATAATCTATACTGTAATTATATAGCATTCATAAGGTGTTGTCAACAATTGATAATTATATATCAATGTGCCTACCCGTGATAAATTTTTAACAAGTTTTTCGGGTATTACGGCATTACAAAAGCGTGCGTGCACAGCTGTCTTATTTTACATTTATTCAAGGATATTTTCCATTGATATTCTTGAATTTATCCTCTTGTTTAGCCTTGTAAATTCCAGTCGAATAAACAAAAAAAGGCAGCTTCGGCATTCGTGCAAGCGGTGATAAAAAGCAACAAATCAGCTAAAGCATAAAAATATGCACCTCAAAAATCACAAGACCTCAGAGGTGCATATAATTCATTTTTTAAATCAGATAAAAAGCACATAAGCTTTTTTCGGCTTTTCGCTATACGTCAGCTCAGCAATTCTCTGAAATCGGTGATATAGCCGTCGGTTATCGACTTTATCTGCTCTGTATACTCGGCTGAGCTTTCGTCAAAGACGCCAAAAACTATCATTCCCGCGTCCTTTGCGGTTTTATCGGCATTGTAGTTATCGTCGAGAAATATTATCTCACCGACCTCCTTACCGAGCCTTTCGGCGCACATACGGTAGATATTCGGGTCTGCCTTCGTGGTACCGAAATCGTTGCAGGACCACACGTTATCGAAAATATCGAAGATTCCAAGACGCTTAAGACAAGCATCAAGAGTCAGGTGAGGGCTTGCGGTTAAAACGTTGAGGCTGTCCCCTCTTTTCTTGAGGGCGGTGAGCGCCTCTGTTACTCCCTCTTTTGCAGGAACGGTCGTTGAATATGCTTCGAAGCAATATTCGTTCATTTTTGCAATCAAATTTTCGCGGCTTTCCTTGATACCGAGCACGTCAACGTAGTAGTCCGCAGTACCGATAAAGCCGAGCGGCGTGATTATTTTTATAATATCAGACGGGTATTGGGCGCCGTATTCATCAAGTATTTTCAGCATTACCGATGCATAGGTCGGCATGGAATTTACGAGTGTTCCGTCAAAATCAAAAAGATATGTTTTCATTTTCTGTGTCATTTGCAGAATTTTTCTACGTAAAGGTCGAGCGCTTCGTTGATAATTTTTATCGCCTGCGTGCGCCCGCTTACCTCGTTTACTGCTGTTTCCTTATTTTCAAGATTTTTGTATACCGTGAAGAAATGCCTCATTTCATCGAATATGTGCTGAGGCAGCTCCTCTATGTTTTTGTACGTATTATAGTTCGGGTCGTTGAAGGGTATAGCTATAATTTTCTCGTCGTTTCTTCCGCTGTCTATCATTGAGATTACACCGACAGGATATGCTCTTACCATTGACATGGGCTCAAGCGGCTCGGCGCATATAAGAAGGACGTCGAGCGGGTCTCCGTCATCTCCGTAGGTTCTTGGAATAAATCCGTAATTTGCAGGATAGTGGGTAGACGTGTATAAAATTCTGTCAAGAATTATAAGTCCTGTTTCCTTATCAAGCTCGTATTTTTTCTTGCTTCCCTTCGAAATTTCAACAACGCAGATAAAGTCCTCCGCGTTTATTCTCTTAGGTGAAATGTCATGCCATATGTTTGACATATCTTACTCCTTTCGGTTTTAAATGTATTCTCGTTTCCAGCGAGTAATTGTTTTATATATCAAGCTCACTCAAAAGCTTATTAACGTAATAATCCTTTTCTTTATCGTAATTTAGTGCTTCGCATATTTTATCCGAAACTGCGCGGCGCGATTTTTTACCTAAAAGAGAAAACCAACGCCTTACCTGCATAAACGGAGTTAAGATTTTAAACTTTTTGGAAATTGGATATCTTATCCAAATATCTTTTGAAGGAATAAATATTCTGGAAAGCATATATTTCCATCTTCCGCCTTTTTTACCTATTTCTATGGCTACGTTATTTTTAATGGTACCGTATGCACCGCCCAAAAATATGTAATCTTCAAGTATGAGGCTCATCTCGTCATAGTCGGCCTCGCCGAACCAGGCAAAAGCAAGTTTTTCGACGGATCGCGCAAATTTCACAATGCCGCCGCGCTCTGTTATCGAATTTCTTTTATCTGCATCATAATCGACACGGGTGTTGAGCAAATATAAATCTATAAAGCTCCTGATGCCACAACCGCCGTTTGAAACATGCTTTGCCATATGAGCAAGATGATAAAAATAAAACATCTCATCGGTAAGAACGTATTCAAAATCGTTATCGCTTTTTTTCTTCGCATTGTTCCATACGTCACGAAGCATGTTCAACGTTTCTGTATTCTTGAGATTCTCAACTAACATAAAATGAAGTTCAAGATGTATGCCTGACGGGGCAAACAACAGTGCATCGTGCGTGCTCGTGTATCTAAACTCATAGGCAAGTTCCTTTGAGAGCAACTTTATCACATTATCATGATCTTCCTTATGAACCAAAACGTCAATATCGCTGCTGGTTCTCTGCCACGCCTCAGGATAGAGAGCGCGCAAATGCGCGCCTTTTAAGAGAACGAAATCTATACCGGCTTCATTGAGCACTCGGCGCAGCTGCTCTTGCTCGCAAATCAGAAGATTTGACCTGTAAACCGCCAAAAATTTCTGTTTGTCGAATGCCGCCTTTGCTTCCTTTGCGACGTCCGGAAGCTCAATATAGTCAAGTGCCTTTGCGGCAAGCGGCAAAATATCATGCTTCTCGCCCAGCTTATAAACCTCACCGAGAAGCGAAATCTCCTCCGCAGAAAGCGAGATAGGCTCAGGCGCTTGCGTGCCGTCGCGCTCCGCGTAGCCCTGCAAAAGCGCAAAGCGTATCAGCTTTATTAAAAGTTCTCTGCTACTCGGCATAAGCCTCTCCTTTCAAGCGAAAACAGCGCGAAGGCTGTGCGCGTGTAATTTTAATATCGGAACGCCTCTGCAAACAAACTCGGCAGAGTCATTCAAAGCATTCGGAATTATACTTTATAAAATTCCTTATACCACTCGGCAAAGCGGCGAAGACCGTCTCTTAGCGGTGTGTGCGGCTTAAAGCCGAAATCTCTTTCAAGGTCGGCGGTATCCGCAAAGGTTACCGGAACGTCACCGGGCTGCATGGGAACGAGCTCCTTATGAGCCTCAAAGTCGTAATCGGGAGGTAAAACCCCTGCCCGTATCAATTCTTCCTGCAAAATGCTGACGAAATCCAAAAGATTCTCCGGGTTTGAATTTCCTATATTGTAAATTCTGTACGGAGGAATGGGCAGACCGTCGGTATCGTTTTTCTTATCCGGGGCATTTACCATAACGTGCTTCACGCCCGCGACTATATCATCGACGTAAGTAAAATCACGCATGCAATTACCGTAGTTGAATATTTTGATTTTTTCGCCCTTGATAAGCATATTCGTGAAGCTGAAATATGCCATATCGGGTCTGCCGGCAGGTCCGTAAACGGTAAAGAAACGAAGACCCGTTGAGGCTATATTGTAAAGCTTTGAGTAGGAATGAGCCATAAGCTCGTTACTCTTTTTTGTAGCAGCATAAAGTGACACGGGGTTATCTACCTTGTCCTCTGTGCTGTAAGGAATTTTCTTATTCGAGCCGTAGACCGATGATGAGGAAGCGTATACCAGATGCTCAACGGGATACGCGCGGCAGGCTTCTAGAATATTGAAAAATCCTACTATATTACTCTCTATGTAAGCCGCGGGATTCGTTATTGAATATCTGACACCTGCCTGCGCTGCAAGATTTACCACCACTGCGGGACGGTAATCGGCAAAAATGCTATCCACAAGAGCCTTATCGGCAAGATTGCCCTTTATGAATATATAGGTGCTACCCGTGTGCATTTTTGCTTCATTTTCAATTTCGGCAAGGCGGTATTCCTTAATTGAGGGGTCGTAGTAATCGTTCACGCTGTCAAATCCGATGACGGTTATATTTTCAACCGTACGCAAAAGCTCAAGCACGAGGTTCGCACCTATAAAGCCTGCGGAGCCGGTGACAAGAACAGTCTTTCCCTCAAGACAAATATTAGGTTTTAACATACTCAAATTCCTTTGTACTCTTTTTTGACGCGCTCGTAGCTCTCAAGATTTCCAATATCGTATCTTGAGCCGGGCATTTCCATAGCGTATACGTCGCAAACGGTGCTGAGCCAGGCAATAAAGCTACCCGGAGCATCAATTCCGCAGCCTGCCTCAATTCCGCGGCCTATGAGCTTCGCCGCCTCGCGCGTGTAATAATAGAAAGGAGGACAGCACCAATTCGATTTAGGCACCGCCGGCTTTTCTTCCATGGAAATTACCTTATCAGCCGAATCGATTTCAACGACTCCGCACTTGGTAAGCCTTTTTTCATCGGCTTCAAAATATCTCATAATGCAGGGTGCGCCCTTGCTCTTTGCGTAGGTTATAAAGGAGCAAAGCGAAAAATCGAGAAGATTGTCCCCTGCTATAACCAGAAGCTCATCGTCAAGTGCGAGCTTGTCTATGGCGAATTTTATATCGCGAACCGCTCCAAGACGGGTTTCATTTGACACGGTACCGTCGTCAACGACGGTTACGCGCTGGGATTTCGTCTTTGCCCAGTTATCAAAATGGTGTGCGAACTTATGGTTTGAGATAACCACGTATTCGTCTATCTGTGCGAGAGTATCTATATCGTCTATGAGCCAGTCGAGAATAGTTTTGCCACCTACGTCAAGAAGCGGCTTGGGGAAATTCTCTGTCAGTGGGTAGAGCCGCGTTGCATAGCCTGCGGCTAAAATCAAGCATTTCATATTTTTCTCCTATTTTCACGTCAGAAGCCGAAATCAGCTCCGTCTGCCGTATCGCATATATGAACCGAATATTTACCGCGAAGCTCCGGGAACACATGAAGATACTTCTCGGTAACGCTCCGTTCAATGCTCTCGGCAAAAGCAGGGTCTATAAGAGCCATACAGCAGCCCTTGAAGCCTGCCCCGGAAAATCTTCCGCCGTATATACCGTCGGTTTCGGTCATAATTTCGTAGAGGGATTTGAGCTCGGGAGAGCCTGTTTCCCAGTTGTATATTGAGGATTTTCCGCTTTCGAAGGAGAGCCTTCCGTATTCCTCGAGGTCGCCTCTGCGCCAAGCCTGCGCTCCTGCCTCAACTCTCATGAACTCGGAGTACCAGTGCTCAGCACGGCGGCGCCAGGTTTCAGGAAGCCTGTCACGGTACTTAAGATATACGTCGTACGGCACCTCGCGCAGATAGGTTTCGCCGAATTTGCCGTATTCCATACACGCGTAAGCCTTGAGGGCGTAGGCAGCACTGCGGCATTCGTCAACTCGCATATTAAATTTCGAGCCTGCAAGAGTTCTCTCAATTCCCGAGAAGAATATTGCGATTTTGTAAGGCTTCATATTGGGGTGAGCCGGTATAAGCTCAAAGCTATCGTCCTTCGTGTCAAGATAGAGCATATTGTCCTTCTTCGAATATACCTCGCAGGACTGGTCGAGCTTTCCGCAGGAAACGCCAACGTATTTATTCTCGGCAGTAAGTGCGGTCATAATCATTTCGTGCTGTGACAGCTTTATGCCGTTTACTCGGCAGAGTGCTGTCAGAAATGCTATAATAACGGCTGCCGATGAGGAAAGACCTCCTATTGGAAGGCTACCCTCTATAACTCCGCAAAGTCCTACGCTGAGCGCGTGGTTTTCGGAAAGGGCAAGCGTTGCACCGCGAAGGTGATTTGCCCAGTCGAACTCTACCTGAGAAGGAACTGCGTTTACGTGCCACTGAGCGCGCTTTTCAAACTGCAGCGAGCAAAGCTCAATTACTCCGTTTTTCTTTGCGGAATATGCAAAGCTTACGCCCTTGTCAATAGCGAAGCCGGTTATTTTGCCGTACTGATGGTCGCTATGTGCACCTATCGGACAGATTCTGTACGGACAGAACGCAACCGCGTCGGGTTCTCTTTTATAGATTTCCTCAAATTTTGATACGTGAGTTAGCATTTTATATCCTCATTTTTATCAGCACAAAAGGGTGCATATTGTTTTCCAAGTAATATATCGGCAATTTTTGCCGATGCACCGCCGTCACCGAAGGTCTCTGACGGTACGGACATTTTCTTATAAAATTGAGCGTCGGCAATGAGCTGCTGAAAACACCTGTAAATATCGTCCTCGCGAGTGCCGACAAGCTTCAAGACACCGCCCGAAACTCCCTCCGGACGCTCGGTTGCAGAGCGCATAACGAGCGTGGGCTTGCCGAGAAAGCTTGCTTCCTCCTGAATACCACCGCTGTCGGTAAGGACTGCGAAGCTTCGCGCAAGGATATTGTGAAAATCAAAGACGTCAAGCGGCTCGGTGAGCATAATATTATCGCAGCCACCGAGAACCAGGTCCGCAGTCCGTCTTATTTCGGGATTCAAATGAACAGGATAAACTACCTTTACACCGGAATTTTCATCAAGAACTCGCCGCACAGCGAGAAGCATATTGCCAAGCGGTATACCGACGCTTTCGCGCCTGTGCGCTGTCAGTATAACCAGGCGCGAGCCATGAGCCCAGCTCAGTATGGGGTGAGAAAAATCCGAGGTTACGTTTGCCAAAAGTGCGTCTATGGCGGTATTCCCGGTCACGAAAACCGATTTGTTATCAATTCCCTCCCGTATAAGGTTTTCAGCGGCAGTGGCAGTCGGTGCGAAATGGAATTTCGCCATAACCGAAATTGCGCGGCGGTAAAACTCCTCGGGAAACGGAGCTGAGGCATCATAGGTTCTGAGTCCTGCCTCGATATGCCCCACCGGGATTTTCATATAGAATGCGGCAAGAGCCGCAGCGTGTGCCGTTGCGGTATCTCCGTGCACCAGAACCACGTCCGGTTTTGCGGATTCAAGCACCGAGCGAACGCTGCTGAGAATACTCTCGGTCAGGTCGAAGAGCGTCTGCCCCTCTATCATAACGTCAAGGTCAAAATCCGCTTTTATTCCAAAGCGCTCCATAACCGAATCAAGCATCTGTCTGTGCTGACCGGATAGGCAAACGAGAACCTGCGTCCCGTCTCTTTTTCGAAGCTCTTTTACCAAAGGGCACATTTTTATAGCTTCGGGTCGCGTGCCGAATACTGAAAGGATTTTCATAAGCCACTCTCCGAATAACAAGAATACCACTTTATATTCGGCCGGCGGATTTTTTATGTATAAACTATTTAGATTTAAGCTCCTTTTTAATCTGGGTGGTTGAAATCTCGGGGGTTCTCGGAAGATAAACCACCTCGACACCCTCTTCCTTAAGAAAATCGAATTTACCTGCCCAGTCGTCACCCATAACAAAGGTATCAATATGATATTCATGCATATCGGTTCTCTTCTGATCCCAGTTATTCTCGGGAATAACCAGGTCCACGTATCTTACAGCCTCAAGAAGCGCCTTTCTCTTCTCATAGGTGAAAAAGCACTTCTTCTGCTTCTGCTCCCAGTTAAATTCATCAGTTGAAAGAACGACGATAAGGTAATCGCCAAGCTCCTTTGCTCTCTTAAGAAGATTGATATGACCGTAATGAAGAAGGTCGTAGGTTCCGTAAGTAATAACACGTTTCATGATTTTA
>JAZNDN010000074.1:0-40223 GCA_045588085.1 Eubacteriales bacterium | reverse complement strand
TGGTGTTGTAAACGTCCTGACCGTTGGAAATGCCCGCACCCTGCAGCACCATAATGTCGGGGTTGATCTCGCGGACGGTCTTGATTGTCTCAATGACATAGTTGGAATCGCTGGTCGTGCCCGTCCCGATAAGGTCGGTGGGCTCTGCAACGATAAGGTTGGGGGCCATGCGCGCAATGCGCTTAACGTCCTCAACGGTATCAGCGCAAACAATGGTAGCAAGTCCAACCTCGTCAGCACGGCGAATGGTAGCTTCAAGCGTCTGCATATCAAGCGGCTTTTCTGCGTGATTGAGCATAACGCCCTTAGCACCTGCCGCCTTGACTGCTTCGGGAAGCACGCTTCCAAGCCCGCGGCCGGGGACGAGCGCATCCATATGCTGTGCAAACACAAGAATTCTCTCGGTGTTGTCGGCAAGCAGCTTGATGTCGGTGTACTGTGGGGTAACGATAACGTCAAGGTCGTATTTCATGGCTGTTTTGTCGATGACCTTTGCTAGCTTTAACATAGCATCGCCCCAGATGATAGCCTTCGGTCCTATCTCGAAAAAGGGAGGCTTGATATCAAAATTTTTTAACATGATTTTCTCCTTAAATCACACAGATTTTAACGCCTTAATTATAATATGTCGAATAGGGCATTGTCAAGGAAAAATTACTTTATGCTTTCGATTTTTTAAAATAGATAATATAAACGAAAGATATACACGCAAAATCGAAAGCTATGTTGACAAAATCGAAAGTTTGTGGTATAATCGAATAAAGTCGAACCGTTGGAGGTGTAAATGACAGCCGAACAGAGAAAACAGAAGATACTTGAACTGCTCAAAAAGAACGATTCCGTGCGTGTGACAAACCTGGCGAAGCTTTTTGACGTCAGTGAGGTAACTGTGCGAACTTACCTTGAGGATCTTGAAAAAAAGGGGCTTCTTTCGCGAGTCCACGGCGGTGCTGTAAGCTCGTACAAGCCGTACTACAGCATGAACCTGAATCAGCGGCTTGGAACTAATCAGGAGGCAAAGATGGCTATTGCGGCGAAGGTTGCCGAGCTTATTCAGCCTAACGACACAGTAATGCTCAATGCGGGAACAACGACGCTTCTCGTCTTCAGGTGCTTTCCTGCGGAGTACAATTTGAGTATAGTTACAAATTCGATATCCATAGCGCTTGAAGCATCCGGAAATCCGAATTATAACGTAATTCTCGTAGGTGGATCGGTCAATACTAAGTATCAGTTCACTTATGGCAACGATGCAATACGGCAGATTAAAAAGTATCATGCCGATAAGCTTATTCTATCTGTTGACGGCATTGACGTAAAACACGGATTTTCGACCTATTATAACAAAGAAGCAACCGTTGCCGAAGCTATGATAGAGCAGTCGGATTGCCCCATTGTCGCGGCCGACCGTTCAAAGTTCGGACATAGCGCATTTACTAAAATAAGCGATCTTTCGGTGGCGGATTATATCGTTACCAACGGGCCGATTAGTCGCGATCTTGCCGATGAGCTTGATGAAATGGGCGTAACTCTGATAATGTAAGCATCTTAAGTAAAATATTTGAAGGGAAATTTAAGATTGACCACTGAGGTTGGCTTTGAGGTGAGATAAATAACGATTTCGCAGATCGGTTGATGCAATATAAGGATTTAACATACAAAGAGCGACCTTACGGTCGCTCTTCTGTTATACCTGCCGAGTATTCCGGAAAATTAAAATAATTACTCTGGCAAAACGCGTGTTTATATTATGCCTTTGCTTCTGATTTGACGTGGATGTCGGTCCTCTCACATAGATACCCCTCAATTATTTCGGCTTTCGTATTAAACCAAGCGGAGAGCGAGCCCTTTACGTAGCAGTATCCCGCAGAATACCCCTTGAATGCCGAAAGCGGAAGCGCCATAAGCTTGACAATTCCGTTTACTACGTCTGATGCGCTCATGTTTTCGCGCAGATTCAGGACAATGCAAACCGTAATCAGCATGCAAAGTGTAGAGGGCAGTAATTTCAGTATGAGCATAGGAAGCTTTCTGCCCTCGGGACTCCTCAGCTCTGCTCTGCGACTTTGCTTTTCGGTTCCGAGAAGTGATGACGGAGTTAGGGTGCAGGGCTTGAATGCTGCGATTTTTCGAAGTCCGCAGCGCCTTTCTTTAGGAATTTGAGCCCTCTGGCGCTTATTCATAGAAAGATAATCCGTAAGCTCCTCCCGTGAAAGCCCGAGCTCCAAAAGAGCCGCCTCGCGTCGATATACAAGCTCGGATTTTGAGTATTGAGCCAGAAATTGACGGAACGGTACGGCATCTGCCCCACTGAGTGAGCTTACGGCTTTGCGGTGACGTGCCTTCGCCATTGTAAATTCCTCGCTTTCCTCGCCCAGTCGTTCTCCTGCTTCTTCAAGCGAAAAATAAATAATATAAGAGCAAACGAGAAGTGCCGTCGCAGACGGTGCAATGCTCTCAAACGTAACGGTTGAAAACGCAACCTCTGTAAAGGTTACAAGAATTGCCACGGCTGCCGTAACAAATGCCACCGCCTGCCCAAAATTCTTCATCAGCTTTGTAAATCCGTTTTTTAAGGCTTCGGAGGAGTCAAGCAGCTTTTTCTCAAAATCCCTCATATCGCTCCCTCCTTACTTGCGTTTTTTGCTGAGTCGGAAAAAGACAGAGCCTATAAGATTTCCTAAAAAACCGAAAAATGCAATAACCGTAATTTCATCTGCAATTCTGGAAAGTGCAAAAAACATTGCAAAAATTATAAACCACAGCAAAACCGCAGACGGTGATTTAAGCCTCGCCATTATAATTCTTATCGCAGGTAAAAATCCGAGAATAATAAGTAAAAGTGCTATTCCGCTTATGACGTGACCTTCTCCGCGGCTTTGCCAAAGAGGGAAATACGAAAGCGTTGCAAGGGTGACGGGCGCAACAGAAAAAATCAGGCCAAGGGCGTGAAATATTATTTGACTTTTAGTTCTCTGCATAGGACGTTGCCTCCGAGGTCAGTCCCACAGCTCTGGCATTTGCAATCAGCTCAGCCACTCTCTCCTTCTCAAACTGAGGTATAGACGATGCCATGAGTATCTCGTATAACAGCGTAATCTGGCACTCAAGAGAAACGCGAAGCTTTTCCGCTCTTTCTCCGTAGTCCTCGGCTTCGGCAAGGCGGCGTTCAATGCGTGAGCCAAGCTCTGTAAGGCTGGTAATTGCCGAATCGGCGGAATTTAAGCTTCCGTCGATGACTGTCTTGATGCTCTGCGTAGCGTCGTTTGCTTTTTTTGCCTCGGCTGAAAGTGCCTCAACACCACCGGAAAGAGCAGAAAGTCCGTTCTTTATAAGCGGAATTATGCTCTTCTTGAAAATAAGCATAAGCAACGCCGAGAGAACACAGGCAAGAGCGGTTAAAATTTGCTCGGAATGTGCAATACAAGCAGCGTAAACTGTGGCGAATATGTTTGCACCGTCATCTTCGGCATCAATATTTTCCGCGCTGCCGGCATCTGTGCCGATGCTCTCGCTATCCGTTTCAGACTCGACGTAGGTGTTGCTCTGAGTGTTGGAATTTGCTTCGCCTTCATATGAATCGGTGCTTGCCGAGACAGCAAAGCAAAACGCTCCGAAGATAAGTAGGAGGCATAAAGATAAGTAAAGTATTCTTTTCATAATTTTTCCTTTCTTTTTTAAAGCTTGAAGGTATGTCCGTTGCCTATTTTTTCTTCAAGGCAGAGGACTCTTTGGGTGAGGCTTGCAACGGTGCCGGCAAGCGAAACGTGTGCACCTCTGAGCGCAAGAAGTCCGTCGGAGATAAGCTCGCCGGTGTAAACTCCGCTATCCGATATCTCAATAGGCTCAAGAGCATAAACTCTGGTATCCGTAATGAGCTTAGGATAGTAAAGACCGTTTCCAAGCTCGCTTTTTTTGATTTTGCATCTGCCGAGATTAAGACTTTTTCTTTCTGACGATATCCGCAGCTCACCCTTGTCCAAGTCTTCGAAGAGGAATAAAATATCCTCTCCATCTGCTCTGATTATATCCGAAAGAACAGGTGCTTTTTTGCCTGATTCAGTGAGGCAATCGGTAAATTTGTAAATAAGTGTTGTCATAATCAGCTGTTTCCTTTCGTTTGTTGCTCGTGGGTATCTTCCAAGGCGTACTCGGAATAAAACTTGCTCGGTGCAAGATTGCTCATTAGCGAAACTCTGTTAAATTCAGCGCCCTCGGGTATGGGGCACAAAATCGGCTCGGTAGAATACACCTGCCTTACGTAGAGCAGCTCAGCGCCGCAGGCTTCAAGGTGTTCGCGAAGCTGTGCCGCTGTTTCGCAACCCGCCGCTCTGAGTATGAGGCTCTCTCCTTCGTTGGCAAATCCCGCGCCGACCTCGCCTGCGATAATGCTTTCGCTGTCCCGTATGTCGATTCCGACGCCTAGAAATTCACTCTGCTCCTTTGCGGCAATTTCAAGCGGAGCCATAAATACTCCCGCATGCTCCGTCGGTACAAGGTCAGAAAGCTCAGAGAGCTTAACCTTGCAAAGCTTTCGTTTGAGAGTCCCGAGAACAAGGTCAACCTCGTCGCAGATTCTTCCTATTCCGTGAAGATAATCTCCTATTCTAAGATTTTCATATTTTTCGACGTACGGTGCTACTCTGCTGATTCCGAATGCCGGGTTATATTCGACGATTCCGGTTTCGGCAATAACGAATCTCGATATAGCAGCTTTTCTGAAATAGGCAACGAGTTCAGCCGGACCGGTACCGGGACCTATTGCATGACCGCCTTTAAATTCGTTTCGTTTGCTTCCGGGAGCAAAAACCTCTGTTGTGCTTCCGTCGGCACGGCAAAGCTTTAAATTAGTATACTCAGCGTTTTGCTTTTCCTCATACCTCGTTGTGTAATAAAGCCTGTAATCGCCGCTGACCTTGTATTTGGCTTCTGTTGCCTTCAAGGCAACCATACCGATAAATTCATCCTTGAAAAAACTCGTGGTCGCGAATATGCCGTCCTCGGAAAATTCCACAGAACCCGGAATGTTTTTACTGATAATATCAAAAAACGGTCTTCCTCCGATTGTGGTATATCCGTGAAATTTTACGCTCAGGAAAGGAATTCCGTCATCTCCAACAGTACCCACACCGGTAATTTTTCCGTCGGCTACCGCGCTATTTCCGAATATTCTCAGTCTGCGCAAAAGGCTTTTGTTTTTTGGAAGGTCGGTGAGGAAGGGATCAAAAATTCTGCACCGCCATTCCTCCGTGCGCCTTATAAGCTTAGCCCCTCTGTTCCTAGCCATTCGGTATCCCCCTGACAGCGCCCTGAAGCGCTCCGTCGTACCATATAAAAATAGTATATCGCATATTTTCCTCGGGAATAAATACGCCGCCCGCGGTTCCGTCACCGGTAAAGCTGAATACACCGGCGCCTGCCGTATCAAATTCCGTTGCGTCGGCTCCGGATATAAAGGAAACCTCGCAGTAAAAATCATCATCGATATATTGCGGAGCCATAAGTGTCAGCGAAGCGAGAGCTCCACCCTTGTAGTATGTGGCGTGTTCGGGGGTTAGCGTGCCGTCATGGATTTGCGAGCAGTTGCCGTCGGTAAAGGGGAGCTGCGAAAATCTTTGGCTGCCGTTGCCTATTTTCATTCGCAGACGTCCGCTTGCGGTCTCAAGCAATGCTATTTCGCCCTTAGGAATAACGACGTCGTGTGCCGCCCAATCGCTCTCGGAGCCTGTAAGATGTCTTATGCTTTTTATCATTCCTGAGCGTCACCTCCTGCCGTGTAGTCTTCACCCTCGGTTATATTTGAATCCGATTCGTCCAATCCGATATTTGCCGCTTCGAATTCCGTTGCTCTTTCCGACGGGGTACCTCCGTCAAGGGTCGGGTCGAGTATCATAAGATACGCCTCCTCCAGTCTGCTCAGCAGTAAGCGAAGCTCCTCTGAGACACGGGTCTTGTACTCTCCGAGCGTTTCCTCACCGAGCATAAAATATTCCGAAGCCTCTCCGCTTTTTATATCTTTAAAAAGTGCGGCAAGAGTATGCCCTGTCGAAATACCGGTAGGTATTGCACCTGCCAGGGAGTCATTCCCTTCGGAGTATATATCGTCAATGAGGTCGTTGAGCTTCCCGATTATAAAAAGGGGAAGCTTGTCAAAGGCTGCTTTAACCTGCGCCGCGGTATAACCGGCTCCGCCGAATGCGGCAGGGGCTGTCGGGCGCGAGGGTAAAGAGGATATTTTCATCTTTGAAATATCCGCATCAGCAATTTTTGTAGTTTTCATTTTCCGTCCTTTCTGTCTGTTTTCTGTAAATTACAGTACTTATCGGTTTTTAATCCTGCCTTTTACCTTGAAGCGATAGGATATGGAGAAAATTCCAATAGGTGAGCAATGCTTAAATGAGTAAACCGAAATCTGCTTTTCAACCCATCCGCGTTCCTTCTCCGATATGAGAATAGTTGCGCTCTCCGATGTAGAAAGTGATGGGGAGGAGAAATCAAGGTCTGCAAAGGAAAGCGAGGTCGCCGGAATTTTGCATATTTCGCGGTAACCGGATTTGTCGGTGCCGACCTCGCAGGTAAGCTCGCTCGTAGTATAGCTCCGACATTTTATGGCGAGTGAATGCTTTACCGAGCTCTTAAGAAGATGAGGGATTCCCCCGTCGTCAAGTGCAGTTCGCAGGCCGTAACGTACGGCTCTGTTGTCAAATGTGTAGAATGAGGGGTGTATCTGTCGGCCGAAAAGCCTCTTGTATTCCTCGGGATTGAAATCTGCATCCTTTGATAATGACTCTGGAGCTACGCCCCGCTTGTCGTTATTGAAAACGCAGACGTCGCCGCACTCGGTACCGAACAGGAGCCTTTCCCCAACCGTCAGTAAAGCGCATGCAGGTGAGAAGCTGCCACCCGTGTACTCTTCTGTGACGTAAACCGGAACTGTGTATCCGTTTTCAATGACGTAATCAATAACGCCCCACTCGGTTGCTCTTCTGTGAACGGTTTTCTGCGTGGGCTGGTGCGCCATCTCAACGTTTGCGGGAAATCCCGGATAACCCGTCGGAGAATATCTGTAAAGCTTGCGCTGACCGATATATGTGCCTATTCCGTCAAGGTAATACCATTCGTATTCGAACTCTGAGCCATCGTTGAACGTAGCTCTTGAATCGGCAAGATAGGCTCTCCCGCCAACCGTAATGAATAGGTATCCGCGCCATACAGTCATAGCAGCTCTGGAAAGCTCCTCGCATAGCAGCCTCGGATTAACGTTACCCGAGCGTGTGGCAATGCTTCTTTCTAAATTTATCGCCTTTTTACTGAGTGCGGATATCCCGTGCGCAGAAATGAACACAGGGTCATCGAAAAATGAGATTGCCTCGCCTAATGCGCAAATTCCGCTATGAATATATTCGGCAGGATATATTTTGGGAACAAGGTCAACACCCGTATCCTTGGGCACGTGGTAGTAAATACTGCCGCATCCGTCGTCCCCCTCCTTGAACACCGCAAGAGCGCCTCCTGCGGAAAGCAGGGCTACCGTGTTAAATGCTCCGATGCCGTCGCAAAAATAGTTCATATCTCCGAAATGAAGATTGCTGCTCTCGGAGTCAAGACGCGAGGAATAGAATATCGCATTGGGGTAGCTCGGATTTCCGGCAAGAAATATTCTTCCGTCAAAGCTCTCCGCAACCGTACAGCCCGTGATTATATCCATAGGATTTCCGCCTTTGGCAAACGAGGAGGAAAGAAAACCTCCGTGCGCGCTGTAATCGGATAAGTCTGAGGAAAGAGTGCCGTAAATCTCAAAGCATTTGCCCTCCGCAACCGACTTGTCCTCGAAATAAACGTCAACCGAGCTGATAAGTCCATCGGTAAGTCTTGCGGTATATTCCACATCGTCCGTGCCCATAAGCACTCGCTTTATGTTGAGTGCCGGGCTGAATACGGGAATAGAAACGGTAATTTCGCGGTTTATCACCTGATACAGCACCTCGGTATTTCCGAGAACTTCCGTGTTCTCAATTTTTTTGAAATCTGCTTCGCTTCCGGCATAGCTTAAAGAAAGCAGCTTTCCGCACATCGAGAAGGCGGATATTCCAAATCTGGAAAGTGAAAGTCCAAGATGCATGGTGTCAAGAAGCTCGCAGGTATCAAAGCAAGCATTGTCAATTTCATACACGCTGTCGGGTAGAATAACCTTTTTCATATTTACACATTTCGCAAATGCGAATTTTCCAAGCCTTGCGCAGCCCTCGGAAATATAAACCTCGGTGATGCCACTGTGATTGTAAAAGGCTCTGTCCGCAATCTCGTAAACCGTGTATGTTTTATTGCCTATTTTTGCAACAGAGGGTATGAACAGACTTCCCACGTGCGACGGTTCAATACCGCAGACCTTGCATTTAGCTTCCTCCTCGTCGGTTATGACGTATCTCAATCCTCGGCTGGCTTTGGCATAGCTGTCGGATGAGCCGATGCGGAACTGCTCGTAAAAATCTCTTGTCAGAAGATTTCTTTGGGTGTATTCCGTTCCGTTAACGTAGGTAAGCGGAACGTGGCATCCGATATTTCCCGACTTCCCAATAGTGCTGAATATTCCGTCAGCGTCTATTCGGTGTATGCTTTCACCGTCAAGAATATATAGAGAGTCTCCGAATGAAAACGCACGGCTTTTTACGTTCTTGGCGGTGCCTATCGGTTCGAGAGTGCCCAGCGTGTCAATTTCTGCGAGCGGAAAACGTAAAATCTGCTCGCCCGAATGAACAACGATATGCTCATGCCCCGCGCTGTCCTTGTGGCTGAAAATTCCGTTTATCTTACTGTGGGTCTCGGTGATTTTTCTGAATCCCGGTATACTCTCTGTGATTCCGTCACCGTCACCGTCGTAGTCGCGGTACATATTTTCAAGGTAGGCAAATCGGTTTCTTGAAACCGTGCTTCCGTCACCCGAAAAATCAACACCGCGCATATTTGAATAAATGACGTTGTATTCGGCGGCGTCGGTGTATTTCCTTCTGTATGCTCCTGCCATCAGCACCACCTCAGAACGTCGGTATAATCAGAGCGGATGCAGGATGGCGTGTATCGCTTAAGCTGAGCCATAGCCTCTTTGTAAAGCTTCAGATAATACTCGGCTTTTTCAGCGTCGTCGTCAAGCCACAGATAAGAAGCAACAAGAAGAGGGAGAAGATGCTCGCATTCGGCAGGAATATCGATTTTTTCTTCCGAGTCAATGGCTATGCGTGCAGGAAGCCTCTTGTAGTAAATAGTTACGGAACCGCAAAAATCTCTGTTGACCGTCAGCCTGCTGCCCCCGACAGAAGCCCCGGGAATAGCTCTTCCGCTATCGTCCTGCGGCACTCTTGTCAGCGAGAGCATGTCCGGAATTTTTTTCTCAAGGTCAATATGTACCTTTTCGGAATAAATGGGAACAGAGCTTCGCTCCGCATCGTAAATAGCGTCGAAAACAGCAAAGTCGTAAATGTCGAATGCAAAAGCACCGTAAAACGAGAGCTTACAGCTTCCGTTTATAATCTCACGCACCTCACCGTCACCGCAAAGGCTTGCCGTTACGGTTTTTCCGTCTTCTCCATCAATAGAGTAGCTGCCGGTTCCGCAGTAGCGAAAGCTTAAAGCCATACCGGATATAGAAAACACCTTTTTCTCACCGCAGGGGTGGTGATAGTGCCTTATCAGGCAATTCGGCAAAGGCGTATTAATTGAAATTTTGGCAGAGCTTTCAACACCTCTCTCGGAAAAAATAAGCCTCAGCGCGCGGTTTGCGCAGGTAAGGAAGCCTAGCTCTCCGTCAAGAACGCTCTCGAATCCGAGAGCGCAAACCTCGTCAATAAGCTCGTTAACTGTCATAAAAACCTCCTGAAATATTATCTATTGGCGGCGCATATGCGCCGCCATTTGAGCCGTGCAGACTATCAGAGTGCCGTTGCACCGCTTACAGCAGAAGAGGAATCAACAGCGAGAAGAATGTGCTTGTAGGTTCCAAAGCCAACACCGAAACGGCATCTTCCGCCCCAGACGTAGTTGCCGGTGTGATGGTCAACCCAGTTGGAAACGGTGAGAGGAACTCTGTTGAAGAACATATTTCCCGAAAGATTTTTGTTAGCCTCAGAGGACATAATCATAACTCTGTCGTCCTCGGTCTGCCAGTTGGGCATAACGATAATGTTCCAGTTGCCGAACTGGAGGTTTATATCGTTATATCCGTTACCGAGAGCACCCTCGGAGCCGCAAACCTTCTTCGCAACGGCTTCTGCAAGAGGACGGTTGCCGGGGAGAATTATAGTGTCGGCAGTATAGCCGAGAACCTCTCCGTTCTCGTCCTTCATGTTTCTTATCTTAACGGCAAGCTCACCGAGTGCTTCCTCGAAAACAGCGGTGCTTGCACGCCTGTCAGTGCTGCCTGTGCCGAAAATATCGCCCCAGAAGAAATTGGACTGAGTGCCGCCCTCGTTGCCAAAGCTGTGTCCGGTAGCGAAGAGGGGAAGTCCGTCAGGTGCGGTGAGGTCAAGCTTAGCCTTGGCGAAAATGCCGCTCTGCTTGTCGCCGTTGGAAAGCGCGTATTCGCATATTTTGTGCATAGTCTTGTAGTATGCACGGGTGAAGTTCTCGGCTCTGCGCTTTGCGTCCTGAGCAACACCGTAACCGGCGTCCTCCATCATCTCCGCGGTGATGGTGAACTCCTTCATAAACTGAATATGCTCGATAAATTTACGGTAGGTTTCGCTTACGGTGTCGTTTTCAGCACCCGCACCTTCTTCTGCAGCGCGGAAAACGTCAAACTCGTTCTGCCCGATTATCGTCTCGCCGAATTTTGAGCTTCTTTCAACGTTAAAGAGCCAGTCGCATATGCCGCCCTTCTTGGTCTGCATGTCGCTCTCATGCTCAATAACCATCTTAATGGGTGTCTCAAGCTTGCCTATTGCGGAATTGGCAAGACCGGAGGATTTTGAATAGATTATCATAGTTTATCCTTTCTTTTCTCAGAATTTTACGGTGATTTTTTGACCTGCGGCAGTTGCGCCGTCAAGACTGTAAACGCATGCCACGCCGGATGCCACAGTAGCGGTGACGGAGTATGCTGCGCCGTCGGAATCAATGCCGAGTGTAACCTTGTCGCCCACGTTAAGAGAAGCGGGTGACTGTGAGGCTTCAACCTCGAAGAGCATATCGGGAAATACCTTGTAACAAAGAACGCTCTGCTCCGACTCACCTGCTTTTGCAAGGGTGATGTAATCGGGAGCTTGAGTAGCTGTGCAATTAACCGCAAGACCTTCGGATACGGCTATGGCAGTGCCTGCCTTGAGTACCGTGTCGGGTGCCTTGGAGATTCGGCAGGGCTCGGGAACGTTAACGCCCGAGTTTAAAATTTTAATAAGCTTGAACATTATTTTTTACCTTTCTGTTTTTTGTTTTAGCGACTTTTTAATCCGTACGGATTTCACTCTGCGCGGACACTTTTTCGCTGAGAGGGAATTGCTTCCCCATGGGTACTGCATACCCTATTTTGTAACTCTTCTGAAAAGCCTCTGAATGTCAGCGTCGGAAAGCGATGAAAAAAGCTCTCTCGCCGCGCTCAGCTCAGATGGCTTCATAGAGCCCATACCGGTGCCGGCTCCTTTGGGAACCGCACTGCAAAGATGGCTTCTGTTGTCGCGAGGGGATAAAAGTCTTCCCGTCGCAAGATAAGCCTCCTTTGCGCAAAGACCGAGCTCTCGCAGCTGTGCGAATCTGTGCGCTTTCGGAAGCGCCGCAATGCTCGGTAACGAGCGAAGCTCCGGGAATGCAGACTTAAGCTCTGCAAGGTCTGCCGCAGCAAGCTCCTCGTAGCTTGTGTAAATTTGTCCGCCGTCTGTAATATAATTGTTGTCCGTATCGTCTGCGTCGGATACTGAGCCATCACGGGTACAATCGGATATTGCGCTCCTGTCTTCATCTGAGCCGAAGCCATCATTTAAATCCGATTCACCGTCGGGGTGAAAGCTTTCATCTTCACCCGAGGAGGTGCCGTAATTATCCATCATCTCCGTAGTATCATCTGTCCGAATGCTCATTTCTTTCTCTTCTGCGGCATTCGCGCCGCCTGCGTATGCATCGGATATCGGTGATACGTCCGGGGACGTGTCGGAGTTAGGGCTGATAACCTTCTCGTTACCAACGCTTAATTCAGATGCCGCCATGACTTAACCTCTCTTTGCTCTGAGGTCGTTGCCGACGGTTTTAGTGACTTTGGGCTCATCTGTCGGCTTGCCTTTGGGCGAGCTTATTCTGCCGCCCTTGTTGGTGGCGTAAGGTGAATACTTGTTTTCCTTCATAAGATTGTTCCTTTCTGTTTTGTTGCCTGAGACTCGGTCGAAGAATTAAAACCGTTATCTTTGGCAAATTTTCTAGCCGTTACATATCAATATGTCGGCTTTTATTAGTCATTGTTCTCCTCAGCTCTTTGCTTGAGAATGTTGAGATAAGCTTCGGGCGTCAGCGTCGTATAGTCGGTGATATCGCCGTAATTTGCCTTCAGCATCGCAGCGGCAACGATGTCCGCCGATTTTGAATCAAGTCCGAGGTTGAGTGCATATTTTCGCGCATTGTAGCTAAATAAATTGTGCCTTTTTGAGTAGCTGATAGCTTCAAGTATTGCTTTTTTCTTAGCAAGCACAACACCGTATTTTGACACGCTTCGCGCGTTATCCTCGGATAACCCGGATTCAATAGCAAGACGGTAGGCGTAGTCGGAATCGAAGCACGCAAGCTCCTTTATCCTTTCGATAACGCCCTCTTGTATTTTCTCCTGCGCCGAATTGTAATTGTCAACGTAACGGCGGTAACCCGAAATATGCTTATATTGATTGATTTGTTTAACTCTTTCAGCATCGGCAAGCTTTTTTTCGCTTTCGCGCTCAACAAGTGTGTTGAGATAGCTCTCGTATCCGCTGCCTTGAAGTCCTGCCGCGGCAAGTTCTTCACCGGACACACCGTAATCTGCGCTCTTCACAGCCTTTTTAGTGGCAATTTGCGCTTGCACGTCGGTAGTGGCGGGAGCATATGCACCCAGCTTTGCTAAGTATTCGCGGTATCCGTCGCGTTCGTTAGATTTCAACAGCTTCTCGTGGTTGCTCATAACAGAATCCGCCACCTCCCTTCAGGGTGATGTCAAGGAAATATTCAACGTTATCTCGGGCACCCGGATAATGTGCTCTCTCCTGCGACTGCCAGTAACGCAGCAGCGTAGAGGGGGCTGAAGGATCGCCAAGAGTACCTCCCTTGAGATTTTCGAGATTTCTTTCCCAAAGCTCCTCTCTGCCAAACTCGTTGCCTGCACTGAGGTCCGAGGAGAATATAAAGGTGTCGTCGTAATAATACTCACCACTTTCGGCATCAAAAACAAGAAAATCGTATCGGTTGAAGCTCTCATCGTGAATCCTGCCGAAGCAGTCCTTGTAGGACAGTGAGCGCGGCTCATCTGCGAATGCAAGGTAATGCTCGAATATAAGACGGTCCAAAGCAGCGTATGCGAAGCTTTTCATCTTCTTTTTGGAAAGGAGTCGTCCGCTCGCCTGATTGATTCTCAGCTGACGCGCGTAGCCTGATTCATTCGCTCCCTCATCGACGCCCTGAAATGCATCGGATATCCCAAGTGTTCTCTTAGCATGCTCATAGAGTCTTTCTGCCTCGGCAATATCCTGACTGATGTCTGGGGTCGTGTCAACCTTTCCGTACTGCGCGGTAGTTTCACCGGGCTTCATCTTTATAACCTGACCGAAGACGGAATTGTTTATTGAAATGCTTGCGTCCTCGGGAACTATGGGAGTTATACCGGCCCGTATGAGCTTTTGCAGAATCCTTGTTTCGATTTTGTTTATTGCCTGCTGCTCAGGGCGCAGATACTCGCAATCCGACTGCCCGAGCAACGACTTTTCTCCCGAGGTGTTCTTCCTTACAACGATAGGGAAGCGCTTGGGCAGATAATAAGGAACGCTTTTTCCACCCTCAAATTCCGGCGGCAGAAATTCAAATTTTTCGTCCTCTGTAGTGAATGCAGGCTCGGTGCAGTTGCAAATCCCTTCGCGCTCTGCACAGTGACGGCAGATTTTTACCTTTCTTGAATAATAATTCTCAATATCCGAAAGGATAAGGTCTCCGGAAAAGACGAATTGTCCGATATTTCCGTCCTCACCCTTGAAGAATGTCAGAACAATCGAAACACTATCCCCCGTGTCAAATGCTCCGTTTTCATGTACGCATTCTGCAAGGTAACTGTCCTCCTCCGAAATGCCGTATTTACGAATAATCTCAGCTCTGGTGGTAGTGAAGAGCAGGAAGCAGTACTCCATATCGTCGACCGAATAAACCTGAGGCTGCGGAATAAAGTCTGCAGGAGAAAGGCAATGAACCTTAACACCGCCAACCTCGCGCCCGATTTTCAGCGCGTTGTCCCACTCAATAAACCAAACGCTCCCTCCGTATATGTAGGTGTAGCGCTCGTCCATGTCGTTAAGCTCACCAAAGGGAAGACGGTCTCTCAGACACCGGCAAAGCCGCTCAATAGAGTGCGCCGCCCTCTCTTTTTTTTCGCTGTACGACACGGGGTCTGCCTTAGGGCTCGGAATATCGGATGATATTTGGCTTTCCACAATCTCGTAGGTGATGTTTCTGACGGTCGAGGCACGCTCGGTGCTTCCGTCGATTTCGTCGGAGCCGCGATATTGCCGCATATGCCGCTCAAGTCTGTCAAGCTCGTCGGCATAGGCGCTTTTTGCATTTTCAAACAGCGCCCTGAAATGCTCCAGTCGCTGCTTTTGTTTCGTGTTTTTCGTTTTCACATCGGTTCTCCGTATTTGCGTTTTAGATATTTTTTCTCCTCATCACTCGCAGAGTAAAAGTCCTCCCACATATCACGGCTCCATAAAACCTTGGGGGCTGTGACCTGTGGCGTCGCAGGCCTCGCGTGAAATATGGCAAACCCTCTCAGAGCATCGGGGGCGTGTGTGATTTCATGAGGCTCTGTTGAGCAGTCAGTAGGCCTTATTTTGTCTATAATCAGAGCAGGAAGGCACTTGATAAGCTCTGTACAGTTTGAGAAAATTTTGATTCGCGCACCGCTGCCTCTGTCAGCAAGAAGCTCTTTCACAGCGAGCCAACCTGCCTCTCTGTCGTTTGAGGTCTTGGTGAAATTTACTCCGCGCTCGCCAAAAAGGCTTGCCTTCGTCTTGCCGGTTTCCTGGCTTCTCGAAAAGAGGTCGGGAGGAGCGAGCGTCGCGTAAATATCCTCTGCGGAAGGCGTCCTTTCACATATTGCCATTGCTGCATCGCCTATCGGAAGATTAGACTCGCAATATTCTCTGTAAACGTAAGCGCAGCCGTCGGGGCTAACCGCAATCCATAGGCATGCCAGCCGGTCAAGTCCATAATCAACGGTTCTGTATTTTCTCCAACTGCGAGGGATTTCAAATGGCTGGCAGACGTGTGCCGTCGTGCTGAACTCCGCGAAATATTGCCCCTCAAAAATATTCCAGTCGCCATGAAGCAGTGCTCGTCTTTCTCTTTCGGGAAGCGCAAGAAGCCTCTTTTTGTATTCGGGGTCGCCCTTCATCAAAAATCTGTTATCGTCGAGCAATGACGGAATAAAAATCCGCGTCATTCCGTCGGCGGCTTGGAAGCTTTTTGTAGGAGGCGAGGCGTCGACAAACCTCGCCTTAACCCACGAGTGACCTACGCCACCGGGATTTGTGGAGGATTTGATTTGCTTCGGGAAGCCGTTGGCTCCTCGAACTCTTGAGATGAGGTAGATGTATTGCGCCTCGGTAAAATGCGTAAGCTCGTCAAAGCGTATCGCATCGTATTCCGCGCTCTGATATTGATACACGTCGTTTTCGGTGGCGCAATAGCCGAAATCGATGCAGGAGCCGTTTTTGAATTTGCCTGTGTGTGAGGAGGAATTAAAGCTGTAAAGCGTTCTTGGAAAGAGTGTCAGCGAGGTTCTTATAAGCGATTTATCAAGCTCGGCAAATGTTCTTCTCAGAACGAGCTGCTTTGAGCCGGGATATCTCAGAGCAAACAGCAGAGCATCCACCATCTGCCCGTATGATTTTCCGCCTCCGGCAGCACCGCCAAAGAGAACCTCCGCCTCCGTGGCTTCTATAAATTGCTTTTGTTTTTTTGTAACCGTAAGCTCAAGCTTCATCATTCGCTGACGGTAAGGATAACCTCAAGTTTTCCGTCCTCCCCCTCCGCATTTTCCTGACCTTCCTCGCTTAAAAGAAATTTGGCAAAGGATGGGTCAAAGCGCCGTGTCAATGCTCCGTCTACAAGGTAATCCCTTCTGATTTCAATGCACTCACGCCATGCCCTGTCAAATTCTCCGTGGCATCGGAAGGAGGAAAGCTGCTCGTAGGTTGAGCCAAGACTCCTGGCAAACTTGTCAAAGCTCGGCACGCCCGGCTCGGAATACGAGATAAAATGAGCGTACATAAGCCTCGGAAGCTCGGCTCGGTATTTAATTCCTTTTTTCTTCAAAACACGCCTCCTCTGAAGCTTCGGCAAATAGCCTAGCTTCTGTTTCGCAGGTAATGGAACTGTATCTCCCGGGTGACTCGTTCTTTTCCCTGCAAATCCATTTTATCAAAGATTTTCGTCTGAGTAAGTATGATTGGCTTCCAAACAAACCGTATCTTTCACATGCGGTTTTTGTGCAATATAACCAAAAATAGCCGGTTTTACCTAAGACAAGTAATAAATCGGCTGAAATTCATGTAAAAGAAACCGTGCTTGAATTTGACGTATTTCTTTTCAAGGCAAAAGAAAAACGCCTACGTTTTACCGTAAGCGTTATCCCGATATTAAGTTTAACAATCTTGTGATATATAAATTATGTGTAAGTTATACAGAAATATATTTATTAATATATTGATTAAAGAACAAGCTCGTAAAGCGAAAGAAGCTCATCTTCGATTTCGGCTTTTCGAAGCTCGATTTGCGAAGCTCTTTGATAATTCGTTGCAGCTTCACCGAAAAGCTCCTCCTCAAGTGCCACAAGCTCGGCTTCAAGCTCGGAAATCTTCGCCTTGGCGCGCTCTATCTTCTTTTCCTCACCGCGCTTTTGAGCCGCCTCACGCTTGCGCCTTTCATAATCCTGCTTGGACGCGGTTTGCTTCTCGTGCTCTGCTTCCGCAGCGGCTGCCGCGTGAGCCTCTTTTCTCAGAGTTCTTATTCTGACGTATTCCGAATAAGCATCATCGTAGTCCTCAAGCGGATAGTCGATAATTCCACCATCTTTTGCGGAATCCAGTTCTATAATTCTCGTCGCTATTCTGTTTATGAAATATCTGTCGTGCGATACGGCAATAACGGTTCCCTCAAATGCCAGAATTGCATTTTCCAGCGCCTCGGCAGAGTTTATATCAAGATGATTCGTAGGCTCGTCAAGCACCAGAAGATTGACCTTTTTCAGCATAAGTCTGGCTAAAGTCAGTCTTGCGCGCTCACCTCCCGAAAGCGTACCGATAACCTTGTCAATATCCTCCGCACCGAACAGAAACAGTGCTAAAGTAGACCTCAGCTCAAGGTCGCTCTTGTCGGGGAAATCATCTCGCATCTGACCGAAGACGGTTTTGCTCAGCGCAAGCCCGCGGTTCTCCTGGTCGTAGTAACCTATCTTTACGTTGTATCCCAACGTGAGCTTGCCCTCTGTTACGGGGAGCAGGGAATTGATAAGCTTCATAAGCGTTGACTTGCCCGAGCCGTTGTTTCCTAAAAATAATACGCGCTCGTATTTTCTTATAAGGAAGGAAAGTCCTCGGAATATCGGTCTGCCTCCGTAAGAAAACGAAAGTCCCTTTGCTTCAAGAACGTCAGAGGCCGTTTGCTCCTCTGCGGCAAATCTGATTCTGATATCGGTCTTCTCCTTGGGAGCAAGCTCAATCTTTTCCATTCTGGCAAGCTGCTTTTCCTTAGACCTTATGGTAACGAAATTATGTTCTCTGTTGCACCTGCGCTGAAATTCTATATTTGCCTTAATCCTGGCAATTATCTTCTGCTGCTCGCGGTATTTTTTCTCAAGATTTTCAGCATCTGCCGCCTCTTGCTCTTTCGCTGCCGAGTAATTTCCGTGGTAAAGCTTTGCACCGCAGCTTCGAATCATAAGCGTCTTATCGGTCGTTCTGTCAAGAAAATATCTGTCGTGCGAGATAATAATAACGGTTTTCTTGTAAGACGCAATGTAGCTCTCAAGCCACGCAAGAGCATCAATGTCCAAATGGTTAGTAGGCTCGTCAAGCATCAGAATATCCGGCTCGGTTGCAAGCAGGCGCGCAAGCGCAAGCCTTGTATACTGTCCTCCCGAAAGCTCCGAAATGCGTCCCTCAGTAAGCTCCGCATCAAATCCTAGGCGCCCGAGCATAGCGCGGCACCTGGCTCGAAACTCCATTCCGCCCACCGTCGCATATTGCTGGTTCGCCAGGGTAAGTTCTTCTGTACGCCTGACCGCCTCCTCGTGTCGACCGGAAGCGCTTAGATGAGAAATCTGTGCCTCAAGCTCCGAAATTTTTGCTTCAAGCTCAAGAATTTCCGGGAATGCCGTATACATATAATCTATACAGCGCATCTGCCCCGGCAGTGCCGAGAGGTCGGGGTTTTGCTCAAGGCAACCTACGGTGTGTCCCTTTTGAATATAGACAGCGCCGCTGTCGGCTGAGTACTGTCCGGTAATTATTCTGAAAAGCGATGTCTTTCCTGCGCCGTTTGCGCCTATTATTCCGACTCGTTCACCGTCGTTTACGGAAAAGGAAATATTTTTTAAAATAACGTCGCCGCCAAAGGACAGCGAAATATCCGAAACCGATAATGCAATCATTAAATAATCCTCTTAAAAGCTCCAGGTATGCTTGCCTGAAAGTCCATTTGCCTGCCATATATTGTATTTTTTTACGCGGCGGGAACCTTTTTTCTATATCAGTTTACCACAAAACCGCCGCAAAAGCAACAAAAAAGCTGTCAAAAGTGCATTTTTGCATAATTATTCATATATAACGAAAAAATATTCATAAAATTTCAAAAAAACTATTGACTTTCGCATATTTATGTAGTATAATCAGTTCATCTTTAAATTCAAAGGAGAAAAAATCATGAAAAAAATTTTATGCGCTATACTTGTTGTAGCAATGCTTTGCTGCTCCGTTTTCGCACTCGCATCCTGCGGCGAAACCAATACCAAGATCGGTCTGCAGAGCGGAACCACCAGTGAAATGTACGCTAAGGCTCTTAACGGCGTCGAGGTCAAATCATTTGATTCGTTTGCTCTTGCGGCAACAGATATGAAAAACGGAAACGTTGACTATGTATTCTGTGATAAGACCACTGCAGCAGCTATTTGCCAGGAAATCGATGGACTCAAAATAGTTGACGTTGCTCTCGCTCAGGAGTTCTACGGCATCGCAATCGATAAGGACCAGGCTAAGCTCAAAACCGATATCGATAAAGTTCTTGCTAAGTACGCTACTGAAATTGAGACTATGGCAAAGGCTTTCCAGGAAGGAACTGCAAGCAAGGATGATTATACCGGTGTTGTATCCGCAGAGAAGGATACTTCCAAGGCTGATAAGCAGCTTGTTCTTGCTACCAATGCTGAGTTTGCTCCCTTCGAATACGTAGAAACCACTGATGGCGTTAAGACCTACTACGGTATCGATATGGAAATCGCAAAGCTTATTGCTGACGAGCTTGATATGGAGCTTGTAATCGAGGATATGAAGTTTGAAACTGTTGTAGGGTCTGTAGGTAGCAACGGTGTTGACATCGCAATGTCCGGTCTTACCATTACCGCTGAGCGTGAGAAGGTTGTTAACTTCTCTACCTCTTACTTCGCAGAGGATATTGTTTTGATTTGCAAGGAAGACGACAAAACCTTCGACAATTGCAAGACGGTTGTTGACATTCTCGCTATCGTTTGCAACCCCGCAAACTAATGCAATTTAAAAACTAAAAAGGTTAATTAAAGGCTTAGTTTTACGGCTAAGCCTTTAAGTTGGTTTAATATGAAAGAATTTATAAAGCAGTTTATAACCAACAAGGGTTATATGTCCGTGCTGGACGGACTTGTAAAGACCGTTGAAATAGCGGTCCTTGGTCTGATTATCGGTATTGTTATAGGTACCGTTATCGGAGTAATCAGAGTTATGCCCAAATACAAGCGTCTGCCTCGCATTTTAGACAAAATATGCGTTTGCTACCTTGAGCTTTTCCGCGGAACCCCTATCGTAGTACAGCTACTTATCGGATATTGGGTTCTTCTACCCGCGTTGGGTATAACCGTAAACTCCGGCGTTCCCGTAGCTATTATCGTGTTCGGTCTTAATAGCGGTGCTTACGTCAGCGAAATTATGAGAGGCGGTATCAACTCGGTTGATCCTGGCCAGCTGGAAGCTGCAAGAGCGGTGGGTCTCCCTTATCCTGTTGCTATGCTGAAGATAGTGGTTCCTCAGGCAATCAAGAATATTCTTCCAACTCTCGGCAATGAATTTATAGTTCTCGTTAAGGAAACATCGGTAGTAAGCTTCGTTGCCGTCACCGATCTTTACAAGTCATTCAAGCAGTTAGGTGATCCGACTTACAACTACATAGTGCCTTATCTCATGCTCGCTCTTACTTATCTTTTAATGGTGCTTATTATTTCGTTTGGTGTAAGAATGCTTGAAAAGCACCTTAAAAAGAGCGAAAGATAATAGAAAGGAGATTAAAAGAATGAGCGAAACAGTAAAAAACGATTCGGTAATCCTTTCTATAAAAGGACTCAAAAAGTCCTTTGGAGCGCTTGAGGTTTTAAAGGGAATAGACCTTGATATTAAGGACGGCGAGAAAATAGCTATCCTCGGACCCTCCGGATGCGGAAAGTCAACGCTTCTCCGTTGCATTAACTGTATGGAAGACCCAACCGGTGGCTCCATATTCTTCGGAGGCGTAGATATTGCTGATATGTCAATAGACATAAACAAGCACAGAGAACATATCGGTATGGTCTTCCAGCAGTTCAATCTTTTCAACAACAAAACTGTAATAGAAAACATTATGCTCGCGCCCGTATACGTAGGGCTTCGTGAGCTTCGCCGTAATAAAAGAAAAAAGATAGCTAATACAAAAACCAAGGCTGACGTAATAGCTGAGGCAAAGGCGCAAGCGCTTGACCTTCTTCGCCGCATAGGACTTGAGGACAAGGCTAACGTTTACCCCTCCACTCTCTCCGGTGGCCAGAAGCAGAGAGTTGCGATAGTAAGAGCTCTTGCAATGAATCCCGAGGTAATTCTCTTCGACGAGCCGACCTCGGCGCTCGATCCCGAAATGGTAGGCGAGGTTCTTGACCTTATGCGCTCGCTCGCAAAAGAGGGAATGACTATGGTAATAGTCACGCATGAGATGGGATTTGCCAGAGAGGTCGCAGACCGTATTCTCTTCGTTGACGAGGGTAGAATAACGGCGGACGGAACTCCCGAGGAAATCTTCTCGGTAAACGAGCCGGATTCGACATCGCCCTTCAAGGATAACGATAGACTTCGCGATTTTCTTGGTAAAGTGCTTTAATTAAATATAAAATGAAAAGACCGATATGGACTCTCACTCACGGTGAGATATGCCAATCGGTCTTTTTGTTAACTCTGAGTCAATATTTTGATTTTGGTAGGCTTGTCTAGTGCTCGGCTCTGAGAATTTCGAGCAAACGCGTAAATTCGGATGGAAGCTCTGTTTCAAAAACCATTCTCTGCTTCGTTTTTGGGTGGGTAAGCGTCAGACGCTTTGCATGAAGCACCTGACCGCAAAGCAGGGGGGCGTGTTGCTTTTCAAATGGCGTTTTGCTACCTCCGTAAACCTCATCGCCAAGAAGCGGGTGCCCGGTGTGAGCCATATGAACCCTTATCTGATGGGTTCTGCCGGTCTCGAGCCGCAGCTTAAGATAGCTTATTTGACCGAACCTTTCGAGTACCTCGTAGTGAGTCACCGCTTCCTTGGCATGCGCTGTGAGGGAGGTAAGCACTGCCATCTTTTTTCTGTCTGCGGGATGACGTCCGATAGGCAGATTTACAGTACCTGTGTCGGCCTTAAAGCCGCCCTTTACGAGCGCGTGATACTCTCTTTCAATTCCGTGATGCTCAAGCTCAGCGGATAGGGCAGTATGTGCCGCATCGTTTTTTGCGCAGACGAGAAGCCCTGATGTATCCTTATCAATTCTGTGAACGATACCGGGGCGCATAACACCGCCTATGCCGGAAAGCGAGCCGCGGCAGTGATAAAGCAGAGCGTTTACAAGCGTGCCGGAATAGTTAGCTGCCGCAGGATGAACCACCATTCCCGAGGGCTTGTTTATAACTATAATATCCCCGTCCTCATAGACTACGTCAAGCGGAATATCCTCAGGTAATGCATCGTATTCCATAGGCTCGTCTGCTTCGGAAAATTCAACCGTATCCGATGATTTAAGTATATATTTTTTTGGCTGCAATGCACCGCAAACGGTGACACGCCCCTCGTCTATCGCTCTGACAGCGGCAGAACGCGTAATCCCGCCCTCGCGAGATACGAAGCTGTCAAGCCGAAGTCCCGCATCGGCGTCGGTAACCGTGTAAACCATCAGCCCTCGGTGCCTCCCGGATTCTTCTTGGCTTTCGTCTCTCGGATAATATCGAGCACCAGTGCCAGAATCAGAAGACCTGCGCCGACGCAAACGAATGAGTCGGCTCCGTTGAATATCGCAAAATCAATAAGTCTGAAATCAATAAAGTCAACCACGTATCCAAGTGCAATTCTGTCTATCATATTTCCTATGCCGCCGGAAATTATCATTGAAACGGCAATTCCGTACAGACGGTTCTCGCAAAAGCCGAGATAAAGGTATAATCCAAGACCCACTATCATAACGGTCGAGGCTATCATAAAAATATACCTTTTGTCTGCGAGCATTCCGAATGCAGCGCCGGTGTTCGTGTGGTAGGTCAGATGTATGACTCCGTCAATTATCGGGAAGGTTTCAATAGGCGAGAGAAATTTAACTGCAAGCCACTTTGTCAGCTGGTCGAGGAAAATACCCAACGCCACAATAGCCGAATAGATAACGTAGTCCCGCGCTTTCATTTTTTTAATCTTCATAAGCTTCTCTTGCTCCTTATGCCGTGTGCCGCCGTATTATATAATCGGCAGAAACGCATCCAGCATAATCAAAATTATATAAGTAAACATAAATGACATATCAATAGGGGTATTCTGCCCGATGTTAAATTTCGCAAGAAGGTATCTCACAGGCAGAATAAACGGCTCGGTTATCGCCGTCAGAAACAAATAAATGCGGTTGTCCTCTACGTCGACGAAAAGCGGCATAATTGCCCTTCCCATCATAGCATAAATGACGACGGACAGCATTATTGATATGATTTTTGCAAATATGTAAATAATTGTTATCATATTTCTCTGTTTTTAACGGCAGACTCCGAAAAATCTGCCGCATCAAAGTTTTATTTTTTGTGCGCCTCAACGCAGGAGCATTGATTAGTCCTCGTCGGAAACGTCAACGTTGTGAGGGGTGATTATGTAAGTATTCTGAGAAACGAGCTTTATGTCACCGCCGGTCGTGTAGGTAACACCGTTGAGGAAGTCGAGCATTCTCAGAACCTGAGATTTTTCAACTGCTTCCATATTGAGAACCACGGTGCAGCCGTCAAGCAGATAGTCTGCAATGTCGGCAACGTCAGCAAAGCTGTCCGGATGAGCTACCTTGAGTTCAATGTTGCTCTCCTTTTCGGTAACTATGGCGTTAAGGCTGGGCGCCACGCTTTCCTGAGGTGCCTCGGGAGCTGATACGGAAATTCTTTGCTCGCTTTCTGCCGAGTAGTCCTTGAATCTTATCTCCTCGTCAACGCTCTGAGCTTTTCTGTTAAGCTTGTCGGCAATTTTGTCGAAAATCATTTTATTTCCTCCTGATAGTTCTCTTATATTCGGGGTATATTAATCTTTTTTGAAAAGTCTGCGGCCGACTCTCACAAGAGTCGAACCCTCTTCAATGGCAATTCGGTAGCTGTCACTCATTCCCATGGAAAGAGTAGCATCATCGCCAAATCCGTATTTTTCATCCATTTCTTCGAAAAGGCGGCGCGTGCTTCTGAAATACCCGCGCAGCTCGTCTTCGGTACACTCGGCAGGCCCCATTGTCATAAGACCCTTGACCTTTATCGAATTAAAATCTGCAAGCTGCTCGTAAAACTGCATAGCGTTGCTCGGCAAAATTCCGCTTTTCTGAGGCTCATGCGCAGAATTTATTTCTATGAGTACGGGTATCGTGCGTCCGAATTTTTTAGCCTGCCTGTCAATCTCCTTGGCGAGAGAGAGCGAGTCAAGAGAGTGAATAAGCGTTACCCTCTCGGCAATCATTTTCACCTTGTTCGACTGAAGCGTTCCTATCTCGTGAAGCTCCGGAAAAAGTCCTTCTGAACAAAGAAGCTCTGCGCGCCTTTTCAGCTCCTGAGGTCTGTTTTCTCCCATGGCTTGTGCACCGACGCGGAAGAGCGCAAGAAGCTCCTCGTCGCTGCCGCTTTTAGTGACCGAAACCAGCTTCGGCGCCTTAACGCCAACCGAGTGCGCAGTATTCTCAATCTCGCAAAGCAGACTCTCAAGATTGCGCTTTATATAGTTGAAATCCATAATATTCAAACCCTGAAATCGTTATCTTCGCCACACGGCTTATAACTAAGTATATCACAGTATCAGCCTCAAATGCAAGTATTTTTACAAAATATTTTATTGTAATAAGCTTTATTTATACAAAAGATAAGAACTTGCGTAAAATATTAAATTCGTCTTGATTTTGAATGAGGACTTTGATATAATATATCAGAGAGCGTCCGGCTCGTAAAACTAAGGCAAAGGAGAAGCCTATGCAGCAGAAGACACTTGCGGCAAATCTGCCGAGTGTAAGCGCCCTTGCATACCTCGGAGACGCCATGCATTCTCTGTGTATCAGAAAAATGCTCCTCGAAAGAGGTATATCCAAATCAGGAGAGCTTAACGAGGCGTCGCTTGAGTACGTAACCGCAGAAAAGCAGGCAGAGGCTTTTGTGCGTGTTGAGTCTTCGCTTACCGAAGAGGAGTATGCCGTTTTCAAACGGGCGTTTAATTCCACGCACCTCAATAAGCCGCGGCACGTGTCCCATAAGGATTACAGAACTGCGACCGGCTTTGAGGCGGTTTTCGGAATGCTTGCCTGGCAGAAAAAAGACCGTCGCATAGACGAGCTTATGCAGCTGGCGTACGGTGCCGATTAATTAAAGTTTGAACTAAGCACGCCATAACGCGTGCAAGGAGGTTTTATGATACAGAAAATTAAAGGAACTATGGATATTCTCCCGGATGAAACACCGCTGTTCCGTTACATTGAAGGTGTAATGCGTGAGGAAGCCGAGAGATACGGATACGGAGAGATAAGAACCCCCACCTTTGAAAATACCGAGCTGTTCGTAAGAGGTGTTGGAGATACTACGGACGTTGTTCAGAAGGAAATGTATACCTTCGCCGACAGAGAAGAAAACCGTTCGATATCTCTTCGCCCCGAGGGAACTGCATCCGTAGCGAGAGCTATAATCGAAAACGGCAAGTGCTCGGACACTATGCCTCTCAAATATTACTATATAATCTCCTGCTTCCGTCACGAGAAGCCTCAGGCGGGCAGAAGCCGTGAATTCTTCCAGTTCGGAACCGAGCTTTTCGGCTCTGAAAATCCCGCCTCTGATGCAACTGCTATCGCGCTGGCTGCAGCAGTATTTCGCAGATTGGGCCTCAAGAACGTCAAGCTTCACATCAACTCAATAGGCTGCCGTGAATGCCGTCCGGTTTACCGCGACGCCTTGGTTTCCCACTTTGAGAGCCATAAGGACAAGCTTTGTGACACCTGCAAGTCAAGACTTGAGAAAAATCCTCTCAGACTTCTTGACTGTAAGAGCCCTGAGTGCCATAAAATAGCGCTCCTCGCTCCCAAAACCGTCGAGCACCTGTGCGAAGATTGTAACGCTAAGTTCGAAATGCTTAAATCCGCTCTTGATGCTATGCAGATAGAATACGAGGTTGATACCTCAATAGTAAGAGGCCTTGATTATTACACGGGTGCCGTCTTTGAATTTATAGCCGAGGGCATAGGTGCTCAGTCCACCGTCTGCGGAGGAGGAAGATACGATGGACTCGTTGAAAGCCTCGGCGGTCCTAAGCTGTCCGGTATAGGCTTTGGAATGGGTATAACCCGCGTTATCCTTGCGCTTAAGGAGGCAGGGCTTGCCGATATCGCTCCTGCCCGTCCGCTTCTTTATATATCTGCTTTGGGCGAGCGCGCTCAGATAAAGGGACTTGCCATCGCGGAAAGACTCAGACGCCAGGGGAAAATCTGCGAATGCGATATAGTCGGCAGAAGTCTTAAGGCGCAGATGAAATACGCTAACAAAATCGGTGCTGCATACACCCTTATCATAGGCGATAGCGAAATAGATGCAGGCCGCGCGCAACTCAGAAATATGGAAAACGGTGAGCAAACCGAGATAGAGCTCGATAATTTCACCATATAAGCAACGTAGGGAGCGCAGTCCAAAAGACTATGCTCCCTCTTGCCTAGACAAGAGCAAAAAAGTGCCGAAAGAACTGAAAATTCGGGCAATAGAGCAGGTACGGGTCGTTCTTGCTTGCCTGAGAAAAGGAGGGAGAATATGCATAACCGACAAAAATTTCTACCCATAACCCCTGAGGACGTGTCCGAAAGAGGCTGGGCGGACGTAGATTTTGTATACGTAACAGGTGATGCATACGTGGACCACCCGTCCTTTGGCGTTGCCATAATCAGCAGAGTGCTTGAGGCTGAGGGATTCCGTGTTGCCATTCTCTCTCAACCTGATTATAAGAGCACTGCCGATTTCAAGCGCTTCGGCAAGCCAAGACTCGGCTTCCTGGTGACTGCGGGAAATATAGATTCTATGGTTGCGCACTATACTGTGTCAAAAAAACGCCGCTCATACGACTACTATTCACCCGGCGGTGAAATGGGCAAAAGACCCGACAGAGCGGTAATTGTCTACTGTAACAGAATAAGAGAGGCTTACGGCGACGTGCCGATTATAATAGGCGGTCTTGAGGCTTCCTTGCGCCGATTTGCTCATTACGATTACTGGGATGACCGTATTCGCCGTAGCGTGCTGGTGGATAGCCGCGCCGATATCCTTACATACGGAATGGGTGAAAATATCCTCATAAGAATAGCAAAACTCTTAGATAAAGGTGTACCCGTGCGCAAAATACGCGACGTTCGCGGAACGGTATACCTCGCAAAACGCGGGGATAAGCCCGCATTCGAAAGTATTGAGCTTGGAGATTACGATGCTCTGAAAACCGATAAGCAGGTGTATGCAGAGGCGTTTGCTACTCAGTATAGAAACAACGATGCCGTTCGCGGAAAAGCCCTCATAGAATACTATGCTGACAAAATGCTGGTTCAGAATCCGCCTATGCCCCCTCTTGAAAGAGAAGAGCTGGACCGTGTATATTCTCTGCCTTTTGTCAGGGACTATCATCCGGATTATGAGGCGAAGGGAGGCGTGCCGGCAATCGCTGAGGTCAAGCACTCAATCGTACATAACCGCGGTTGCTTCGGCGCCTGCAATTTCTGTGCCATAGCCTTTCACCAAGGCCGTGAGGTTCGCTCAAGAAGCGAGGAGAGTGTTGTGAAAGAGGCGAAAATTATATCGGAAATGCCCGATTTCAAGGGCTATATAAATGACGTCGGAGGCCCTACCGCCAATTTCAGATACCCCTCCTGTGAGCAGCAGAAGAAAAGCGGAGTTTGTCCTAACCGTAAGTGCCTTGCACCTACACCGTGCAAAAATCTTAAGGTAGACCATAGCGAATATATGGCTATGCTTGAAAAGATAGAAGCTCTGCCGGGGGTTAAAAAGGTATTCATACGCTCCGGAATAAGATTTGATTATCTTTTGTACGATAAGAGCGAGGCGTTCTTCAAAAGACTTGTATCAAAGCACGTGTCGGGGCAGCTTAAGGTAGCACCCGAGCATTGCGCTCAAAATACACTTTCCATGATGGGTAAGCCCTGCGTCGATGTCTTTGAGAAATTCAAGAAGCGTTATTTTGAGCTTTGCCGCGAGGCAGGCCTCGAGCAATATCTCGTTCCGTATCTTATGTCAAGTCATCCCGGCTCAACTCTTAAGGATGCTGTTGAGCTCGCACTGTGGCTCAAAAAATGGGGATACTCGCCCGAGCAGGTTCAGGACTTTTACCCCACGCCGGGAACTATATCTACCGTAATGTATTACACGGGCATTAACCCGATGACTAAAAAACGTGTAAAGGTAACTACCGATTACAGAGAAAAGCAGCTTCAGCGAGCTTTGCTGCAGTTCTCAAAGCCCGAAAACGCAAATCTTGTGCGCGAGGCATTGAGGTTTGCAGGGCGCGAGGATTTGATAGGAAACGGACCCGAATGTCTTGTTCGCGAAGCCTTCGGAAAGGGAAGGGGCATGTCTGCTGCCGGCAGGCGCGGTGGCTACGCGCTGAGCAAGGCAAGGTCAAATGCCGAAAAATACTCTTCGGATAAAGCTAAGGGCAAAACACGCTCCCCTTCAAGAAATAAGCAGCCGTCAAAAAATGCAATCACCGCAAAACCGTCGCGTCATACAAGGCAAAAAGCAGCTCCAAAAGTGCGCAAGAGCACAAAAAAGTGAGCGTTTTCAATGGCTTTTTGAAAATGGAAGATTTTTGAATTATTTTATTGAATTTTTTGGAAAAAAACGGAAACTCAACTTAAACCTGTCGTAATTATTACGAACGAATTTCCAAAAAAACGCGGGCAGAACGAAAATAAGCAAAAAATGTCGAATAAGGCTTTGGATTGGAGTTCTTTCCCTTCAAAAAACGGAAAAAGGATATTTTGAAGGTTTGGGAGTTTTTCACCGGGTTTTGTTGACAAGCGGTGGATAACTTATTCTGTATTCCCAAGCATCACGGAAAATCAAGGAAAAACAGAGCTTGTTCGGAAGAAGTTTTCCACTTTTTCCACATACGAGAATGTGGATAACTGTTTTTTAGAATACTGGATTTTTTTGCTAAAATAACCGAAAAGTAGAGAATTCGTATCGTTAAATTTTGATTTCCGTAATCAAAAATGAAGGTATTTGAAAAAAATAATCCAAAAACTTACTAGTAAAAACTACGAACACATAGTGCATTTGTAAATTTTTAATAAAAAACGGAGCAAAACCCATGGATTTAAGGTCGAAATATATAGCTGCCAAGCGAAAACTTTTTGAAAAAGCCTACGGCGCCCGTCTTAATCCCGAGCAGTGCCGTGCCGTCTTCACTGTAAAAGGACCTCTTTTGGTTCTTGCAGGTGCCGGCAGCGGTAAAACTACGGTTCTGGTAAACAGGATTGCTTACCTTGTAAAATACGGTAACGCCTATTTTTCGGAGGATATGCCCCCCGAGGTTACCGATGAAACCGTAGAGGCGCTTGAGGGCGCGTCTGCACTCTCATCTGAGGATATAGACGATATTCTGCCGGGCTTTATTTCAGAGCCGTGCCCCCCCTGGTCAGTCCTCGCCATAACCTTTACAAACAAGGCGGCGAAGGAAATAAAGGAAAGACTTGCCGCGGCTTTCTCCGACCCCGAGATAAGCGACTCGATATGGGCCGGAACTTTCCATTCGATTTGCGTGCGGATTTTGAGAAAATACGGTAATCGCATCGGGCTCGGAGAAACGTTCTCAATATACGATACCGACGATAAAAAGCGCCTGATTGCAATCTGCATGAAGGAGTTGGAGATAGATGAAAAGCGTTTGGCGCCAAAGGCTGTCGCTAATGCAATCAGTCAAGCTAAGGACAGGCTTGTCGGTGTCGAGGATTTTGAGATTAACCGCGACCCCCGTTCCGCAGATATAAAAAGAGTGTACGGTCTTTATCAGAAGAAGCTTACCGAGTACTCTGCCGTCGACTTTGACGACATAATAATGAAAACCGTTGAGCTTCTTGAAAGCGATGCCGAGGCAAGAGAGTATTATCAGAATAAATTCAGATACGTCCTGGTTGACGAGTATCAGGATACAAACTACGCCCAGTTTGTGTTAACCAAGCTTTTGTCTGATAAATACAAGAATATAATGGTAGTGGGAGATGACGACCAGAGTATATACCGCTTCAGAGGTGCTACCGTTGAGAATATACTTAATTTCGATAAAACATACCCGGAGGCAACCGTCGTAAAGCTCGAGCAGAATTACCGCTCAACAGAGAATATACTTGCCGCTGCCAACTCTGTTATAAAAAATAACGGAATGCGCCACGATAAGCGCCTTTGGTGCGATAAGGGTGCCGGAGAGAAAATAACCCTCAGAGAAGCTGCCGACCAAAACGAAGAGGGGCGGTATATAATAGATAAAATCAATCAGGGCGTAAGAAACCTTGGTAAAAAATATTCCGACTATGCAATACTCTATAGAGTAAATGAGCTTGCGCGTTCTTTGGAAACCAGCTTTGCCAAAAGTGGCGTACCTTATAAAATTCTAGGCGGTATGCGCTTCTATGACCGCAAGGAAATAAAGGATATACTGGCGTACGTATGGCTTGTTAACTCCAAAACCGATAACCTCAGACTCAAAAGAATAATTAACGAGCCCAAGCGTAAAATAGGAGCAGCTACCGTTGAGGCTGTAGAAGCTATCGCAACGCTGGAGGGCGTGTCAATGTTTGCGGTTATGGAAAAAGCCGCAGAATATGAGTCTTTGGCAAAAAGCGCAGATAAGCTTTTAACCTTTGCCGACATTATTCGCAGGGCAGAGGCGCGCGAGCTGCGCCCGTCAGAGCTTATAAACGAGCTGTTCATATCCTCGGGTTACCGAGATATGCTTGTAGCCGAGGGCTTTGAGGGAGAGGGTAAGATTGATAACGTAAACGAGCTTATAGCAGGTGCTATCGAATACGAGAAAAGATGCGAGGAATCCGACACGGAGCCCACCCTCGCAGGATTTCTTGAGGAAATAGCTCTTGTTAGCGACGTTGATAAATACGAGGAAGGTCAGGATGCCGTCGTGCTCATGACTATTCATTCCGCCAAGGGACTGGAATTCCCCGTGGTGTTCCTTGCGGGAATGGAGGACGGAATTTTCCCCTCCGCGCAAAATATAGGTGACGAGGAGGAGATGAGTGAAGAACGCCGTCTTGCCTACGTAGCCATAACCCGTGCTAAAGAAAAGCTGTATATAACCTATACAAAAAACCGAACAATGTACGGAAAAACAAACTATAATATTCTCTCCGGCTTTATTCGCAACGAGGTTCCAGAGGAGCTTATAGAGCGCGATGCTCCGAGAAAGCCGCCTGCCAAGAGTGGATATTTCCCAAGCTATCATGCTTCCACCGAGGCGCACCGTACCCGTACATATTCCGAGCTATCGAGAACCCCCGATATATTCGGCGCAAAGCCTGCAGCTCCCAAAACCGCCGCGAAATTCGGTGTTGAAAGATTGCCGGTGGGCACGCGTGTCACACATGCCACCTTCGGTGACGGTGTAATTCTCTCTGCTAAGGATTTGTCGGGAGACGTTCTTTACGAGGTTGATTTCGGTGCCGCGGGCAAAAAGAAGCTCATGGCAACCTTCGCAAGATTACAGGTTATAAAATAAATGGAGAAAAATATGAAAAAGCTTTGCATATTTGACCTTGACGGAACCTTGCTTGATACCTTAGGTCAGATTCACTACTATATGAACCGCACACTCACCAAATTTTCAATGCCGGAAATCGAACTGAAGACCATGGCGAAATTCGTCGGCTGGGGTGCCCCCGACCTCATAAAGAGAACCCTTGCATATACCGAGCAGTGCGGCACCGTGTGCCCCGTTTCTTACGAGGAATTTTTTGACGATTACCTCAAAACCTATAATTCCGGAGTTGATTTCATGGTAAAGGCGTACGACGGTATACCACAAGCCCTTGATGAGATTAAGAATATGGGGATTACCGTTGCCGTTCATTCCAATAAGCCGCACAGTACGGTTGCCCCGGTTATCGAAAGGTTTTTCCCCGGCGTGTTTGACGCCGTCCTCGGAGCAAAGGAGGGAAATCCGCTCAAACCAAATCCTGAGGCAAGTATCGGACTTTGCAAAAGCTTGGGTGCTGAGCCGGAAAACACACTCTTTATCGGTGACAGTGAGATAGATATGCAAACGGCAAAAGCTATGAATGCTCTGGCGGCAGTCGGTGCTCTTTGGGGCTTCAGAGATGAAAAAACTCTCTCTGATGCAGGCGCAGACGTCCTGCTTGCATTACCGTCCGAAATTCCCACTTACGCGAAGGAGAGATTCAAGTTATGAAATTGACTTGCAGAATAATCACCTTGATTGCTGTTATAACCTTGCTGTGCTGTAGCTTCGTTTCCTGCTCAAACGGTGATAACAAAAACCATACCTTTGAGGAGCTGAGCTTTACTCTGCCCAGAAGAATGCGTAAGCTTGATAATGAAAATTCCGATGCATACTACTCAACTCCCGAATGCGGATTCACAATAACCAAGCTTACCCCCGAAAGACTTGATATATATAAGCTTGATGAGAGCGCGACCCTTAAGGAGTGCCTCGACGCTTATATAGAAAAAAGCAAAATAGACAAAGAGCAGACCGACCTTGTCTATAATGAGCAAAAGAACGCCTACTATTTCAGATACAGCCTCTCCCTTGACGGAACAGAATACTATTTCCACTATAACGTGTTTATCGAGGGCAGCGAAAATAAGTATTTCATTGATATGACTTGTGAATATGACCAGGCGAATTACTACCTTCCGTTCTTTAAGGAATGGGGGAATACCATAACCGCAAGTTGAATGAAAACGGGTTAAGATTCGTATTTTAATATACCCCAAAGAAGACGGAAAAGAAAAAGCAGATGCAGGGTGCGTAAAGCCCGAAGCATCTGCTTTTTTGCGCTATGACTCTCCTGTTGCGGAAAGCGTAAATTACCGGTATAGCGGCTTATTACGGCATAAATGTTTGAAAAATACCGTTTTTGAGGGGTTGTTAGCCGTTTATATCAACAGGGTACATAATCTTGAGCTGATTAATCTTGCTCTGATAGGTTTTCTTTTGCTTTTCGGAGGTAAGCATAGAACGAATACCGTCGCGTACCTGCTCGAGAGGCATTACCTGAGCCTCAGATTTTGAATTGAGCTTGATGAGGTGGTATCCAAACTGGGTCTTAACCGGTTCCTCACTGATTGCACCGGGCTCCATTGCGAATACAGCAGAATCAAATTCGGGAACCATCTGTCCTCTGCCGAAATCGCCAAGGCTACCGCCATTCTCTTTGGACGGGCAGGATGAATATTCCTTAGCACAATCCTCAAAGCTCTTGCCGGCATTTATCTCGTTGAGAATTTCAAGAGCACGCTCCTTGCTTTCGACGAGAATGTGGCTTGCATTAACCGTTTCACCGCTGTTGAATTGCTCTGGGTTTGAGTTGTAGAATTCCTCTACCTCCTTATCGGTGACAGAGCTTACCGAGGCAATGATTTTTTCTACCGAGTAGTTAACGAGAAGATTTTCCTTGAGCTTTGCAAGCTGCTCACGGAAACCTGCTTCGCCTTCAAGGAGATTTCTCTTTGCATCAAGAAGCAAAAGCTTAGTGTCAATGAGCTGGTTGAGTACCGCAGCTCTGCCCTCCTTGCTGTTGTAGCCGGCGCCTCTTTGACCGAGCGACGCGATAAATTCGTTAACGTCCGCCTCGGTGATTGCAATACCGCCGACCGTTGCTAAAATTTTGTTTTCCATTTCAATGTCCTTTCCACTCGGCACAGCTTGAGCCGAGGTTTATATTTTATTTTTAAACATTCATCTTTCGTAATAGTGCAAGAGCAGAACAAACGCTGTTATTTTTTTATCTGTGTCTGAGTCCCTTAGGGTAGTGATTTTTGATTTTTCCCGAGCTCGCCTTTCCTCCGCCAAGCGCCGCCCCGTGATATAACAGAGCGCAATATCCGCTCTCACCGCTTTCTGTATCAAGCTCCTCGCCTGCAATATACCGTAGTGCCTCGTCGTATTCAAGCTCTTTTTTTCGGCGGAAAAGCGTACCGTATGCTGAAAACAACTGATGCGCAGGGAAGAAAAGATTTCCGCGTATTTCGCCCAAAAGTGTACCGCAGGAGAAGACGCTTCTTGGCAAAAGTGGCATACCGTGCGGAATTATCGAGAAGCTGTCGCCTTTTTTGATTATTCTTCCGTCCGGGATTTTCACAAGATTTTCCTTAAGAAATTTTTCGATAACCTCAAGTTCACGGTGGCTCGGCGCTACCGCCGAATCTTTGAAATTGAGCCTTGGCTCAGCACTGCCCTCGCACCGCCTGAGTAACGCAAAAAACTGCCCTTCACCGCGAGATACGTGCGGGTAAAACCTGCGAGCCTCGTGTATGCCGTTTGGTGCGCCCTCGGAGACTATGCCGGGGGACGTGTATGCTTTTAATGCTTCGGGAACGGAGCAGATTTCAAAGTCAGTATGCTCTGCCAGAAATTTTTTCAGCATCAGCTCGTTCTCCTCAAGAGAGAACGTACAGGTGGAATAAACGAGATACCCCCCTGGGCGTGTAAGAATTGCGGCGTTTTTCAGAATATGCTCTTGCCGGTCTGTGCACAAAGCAATGTTTTTCTCGCTCCATTCGGAGCGTGCAACCTCTCCCTTGCGGAACATACCCTCGCCTGAGCAGGGGGCATCTGCTATAACCAAATCAAAGTAGTTCTCAAAAAGCGCTGCCAGCTCTGCTGTGTCCAGCGAGGTGACGGTGGCGTTTCTTATTCCGAGCCGCTCAATGTTTCCTACCAGTATTTTTGCTCGCTTTGGGACGTATTCGTTAGCAAGAATAAAACCGTCGTTTCCTATAAGAGCCGCCGCCTGCGTGGTCTTGCCGCCTGGGGCAGCGCAAAGGTCGCAAACCTTGGCGCCGGGTAGCTTCTCTATGGAGCAAAGACTTGCCATGGCACCGGGGTCCTGCATATATATCATTCCGGCGTGGTGCTCCGGACTGTTTCCGACACCCTCCGCGTCGGCTTTGATATAGTATCCTCCCTTTGCGTAGGATATCGGCTCGCCAACAAAGTAAGAGTCCAAAATCTTCTCATCGGAGCATTTTGCATAATTCACGCGCATAGCGCGCACGGCAGGCTCCTCAATAGAGGCAGCAAAGGCGGGATATTCCTCACCGAGAAGTGCCCTCATTCTGTTTTCGAAGCCCTGTGGCAGCATGGAATTCCCCCTTTTTCTTGAAATTCCTTATAATTATAACCTAAAGCGACGAAAAATTCAACACCTTTTGCCGCTTAATTTAATATAATTTTGCGCGCGGGCATTGACATTACTCACCTCAAATGTTAGAATAGCTTTGCTAGGTTGCGTAAGATTGCATAAATTCAAGGCGCCTCGGTGGCCTTATGAAAAAATAAATTTGCACTCGGTGCCGGAAAAGAGGTGATTTTGTGGAGGAGAAACGGATAACGACACCACGTGGCGTCAATATATACTGCTATAATAATCCGTCGCAGCACGGGTTCTTTATATCTCTGTTCGTCAAGGCGGGGATTATATACGAATCCGCATCTCAGTATGGAATAACCCACTTTCTTGAGCACGTAGCAATAAGAAATGCAAATGCCGTTATGAACGGAAAGCTTTATGAGCTTCTTGACAAGCGTGGGATAGAATTCAATGCATCGACTTATAGTGAAATGGTCCAGTTTTACGTCAGCGGAGCATCGCAAAGCTTCTCTGTGGGTGCCGAAATCATAACCTCTCTTTTCCAACCGATCAGACTCGGTAAATCCGAGATTGATGCCGAGCGCCGCAGAATAAAAGCCGAGATAAGAGAAAGTGACGACAAAACCAGTCTTGCAGGCTTTACAAACAAAACCGTCTTTGAAGGAACCCCTCTTGAATCGTCAATAGTCGGTACCAATTCAAGCATAGATAAAATCAGCGCAAAAAGCCTTGAGGAATACCGACAGACCGTTTTTAACGTCGACAATATATTCTTCTACGTTACGGGAAGCTTTACCGATAATGATATTGAGCTGCTCGCGAAGCTCGTCGATTCATATTCATTGCCTCGCGCTGAAAAGAGAACCAACGTGGCACCCGTTCCGCGTAATTTCGGAAAAAGAGCGCCTGAGGTAGCAATAAAAAACGCTGATTATACGATGCTCAGATTTACTTTTGACGTTGATATGAGCAGAGTTTCCCCGTGTGAATTGGACTTGATTTACGACACTCTTCTTTCCGGATACAATTCAAAGCTTTTCATTGAGCTCAGCGAGAAAAAAGGGCTGTTCTACGATATAGGCGGAGCCGTTGAAAGATACGCTAATATCGGCTCGCTCAATTTCAGCTTTGAGCTTAAGGAAAAGGATATTGATGAGGCTGTGTTAACCTCCCTTAAAATACTCAATGAGCTGAAACGTCCCGAGGTAGCCGAGCGCGAATGCGTCAGGGCAGGATACGTTGACAACGCGCTTATGCTGCTCGACGATGCGCGGGAGCTTAATTTCACCCTTGCCTACGATAACCATATTCTTGATATGGGGTATCGCTCGGTAGAGCAGAGAAGGGAAAGATATGCGGCGATAACGCCGCAACGCCTAAGCTCCGCTGCCGCATGTATATTCCGCCCGGAAAATCTCACGGTAACTCTCAAGGGAAATAAAAAGAAAATCAGCACCGAAAGGATAAGAGCCATAGTGCTCAAGGAGCTTATATGAATTTTAAATCAGTAGAGAAAAAATACAGACCGATACCGTTTTGGTCTTGGAACGAAAAGCTTGACGTAGAAACCACAAAGCGTCAGGTTGAGATAATGAACGATGCCGGAATCGGCGGCTTCTTCATGCACGCCAGAGGCGGACTTGCTACTGAATACATGGGCAAGGAATGGTTTGACAACGTACACGCCGCATCAGAGCTCGGACGCAAGCTTGATATGTATCCTTGGGCGTATGACGAGAACGGCTGGCCGTCGGGCTTCGGTGCCGGGCGTGTCAACGGCCTGGGAATAGAATATCAGCAAAAGCATCTTCATTGCGAGAAGCTTACCGAGGAAAATAAAGATGCTCCGGGAACCCTGCTTGTCAAGGACGGATACCGCTATTACTATCTTGTCAACGAGTTTTACGTCGATTGCCTCGATAAAAAGGTTATCGCAAAATTTATAGAGGAAATATACGCCGAATACGCGCGGCAATGCGGTGACGAAATAGAAGGATTTTTCACGGATGAACCTCAGATTTCCAGATTTTCCGGTCACCCTTGGAGCTTTATTCTGGAGGACGAGTATAAGAAAAAATACGGCACGTCGCTCATAGAGCGCTTGGATGAGCTGTTCTTTGAAAAAGGAGATTATGCCAACACCCGTGTCAACTTTTACAAGCTTGTAACAGAACTCTTTTCCGAGAGCTTCTTTAAGCAGATATACGATTGGTGCACCGAGCACGGATACGGCCTCACCGGGCATCTCGTTATTGAAGAGAACCTTTTGGCTCAGATTGCTCCGAGCGGTGCGTGCATGCCGCATTACGAATATTTCACGATACCCGGAATGGACTGGCTTTGCAGACCCGTTTTTGATTGCCTGACTCCTCTTGCACTGGGCTCCGCAGCGGCTCAGCTTGGGAAAAAACAGGTGCTTTCAGAAACCTATGCCGCCGCGGGACATAACATATCTCACGGTGAGCTTAAGCGCATATACGAATGGCAGATGGTTCACGGAATAAACCTTCTTTGTACTCACCTTGAGGGATATTCGCTGCGCGGCATAAGAAAGAGAGACTATCCCCCGGCAATGTATTATCAGCAGCCGTGGTGGCGTGATATGGATATATTCTTCGATAGTATGTCTAGAATAGGGAAGCTGCTTTCCGAAGGACGCATCGAAGCAGATGTTCTGCTTTTACACCCGCAATCTGCCGCATGGATAATGTTTAACGGACTTGAAGGAGAAAACAGAGAGCAAACCAAGGCTGCAATACGTAAACTTAACGCGGATTTCCTTGCTGATATAAGACGCCTTGAGGATAAGCACGTAGCCTTTCATCTCGGTGACGAAATACTTATGGAGCGTCACGGCAGAGTAGAGGGTAAGTCCCTTCGCATCGGAGAAATGAGCTATACCAAAGTCGTAATTCCCCGCGGAATGCATATGCTTCCTTCGACGTTAAGGCTTATAGAAGAATACCGCAAAGCCGGCGGCGAGATTGTAAGCATAGATGAAATCCCGGCAAATCCGATAACCGAGGAAAACCGTCTTAGCTATACCAAACGTAGCTTTGACGATTTTGATATGCATTATTTCGTAAATACCGATAACGCCGAAATATGCGCAACCTTCTCCGTGGGAGATAAGGTTCTTGATATCGAGAGCGGAGAGCTTCACGATTTCTACGGAAGCCATACGTTCGCTCCGTATGAAAGCCTTGTCATCATAGACACAGGTGAACACAGAGCCAAAGCACCCGAGCATACCCCAAAAACAGAGCTTAAGCTTGAGGGCGTGTGGAGTGTTAAGAGCTCAAGCTTCAATTCTATCACCCTTGATATATGCGACTACTCGCTTGACGGAGGCGATACAGTACGCGGTGCCAACGTTCTTGATATTCTTCCGAGAATAAACGAATACCGCCGTCCTGTAAAGCTGTGGCATAGCTTTGTGTTCTACGCGAAGGATATTCCCGAAAAGATATATTTGTGTACCGAAACGCCCGAAATATTCGACATAAAGCTTAACGGAAAGACCGTAGACAAAACCGACTGCGGCAGCTTCCGTGACGATAGCTTCCGTCTTCTTGATATATCCGGACTTGTCCGTCAGGGCAAAAACAGGATTGAGTTTGAGTCGGTAATCTGCCAGAGCGAAAAAACTTACGAGCACCTTTCTAATTCATGGGAGTTCGAGTCGATGAAAAACTCGCTCAGCTACGATATGGAGGTTGAACAGATATACCTCGTCGGAGAGTTCGGTGCGCAGATTTCCTCCGATATCAAGGACGCAGGCGAGGAGGCTTATATAATATCAGCACCTCCCGCAGTGGCAAAAATGCCCTCCGAGGTGGATATAGCAAGGCTTGACCTCTCGGGATTTCCTGAATTTGCAGGCGAGCTTTGCCTTAGCCGTGAGTTTGATATAGAGGATACTGACCGTTACGTAGTCCTTGAGGGGCGCGGACTTAATTCCGTTCACATTGCAGTAAACGGAGAACACGTCGCAACCCGTATGTTCCCCCCATACCGTGTCGATATTTCCGCTTATCTGAGACCCGGTAAAAATAATATCGAGCTTCGTATTGTCAACAACCTTCGTAATATGCAGGGACCATTCCACAGAGGAGCTGAAATACACCTGGCTGCCCCGGAAAGCTTCTACAGGGAAAGTAACGTCTTCCGCGCGAAGCGCGGTGCTGACGAAAGCTGTCACGACGTCTTTGACGATTATTACGATGACTATTGCCTTGTCAAATTCGGACTTGGTGAGCTTTCCTGATATGCAGCCGTGGCGTAAGCTGCGAGCCTGACGAAAATAAAAAACAAAAAGAACGGATACAAGGTTAATCCAACCCCGTGTCCGTTCTTTTATGTTGCGTTTTGATTAATTTTCGCTTTCGGATTTTGACAGATGCTTGAGATACGCGTTGATAAATCCGTCTATTTCACCGTCCATGACTGCATCTATGTTTCCGTCCTCAAATCCCGTGCGGGTGTCCTTCGCCAGCGTGTACGGCATAAACACGTAGCTCCTTATCTGACTGCCCCATTCGATATTGGCCTTGTTGCCTTGAATGTCCTCAATTCTGTCAAGCTTCTCGCGCAGCTTTATTTCCATAAGCTTGGCCTTCAGCATTTTGATAGCCGTTTCTTTGTTCTGAAGCTGGCTTCTCTCGGTTTGGCAGCCAACCACGATTCCGGTAGGCTTGTGAACTATTCTTATAGCCGAGTCGGTTTTGTTGATATGCTGACCGCCTGCACCGCTCGAACGGTGTGCCGTGATTTCCATGTCCTCGTCGCGAATAACTATAGAATCGTCATCGTCGAATTCAGGCATAACCTCAACCGATGCAAAAGAGGTGTGTCTGCGGCCGGATGCGTCAAAGGGAGAAACTCTGACAAGACGGTGAAC
>JAZNDN010000073.1:0-1730 GCA_045588085.1 Eubacteriales bacterium | reverse complement strand
TACGATCCGACTTAAAAGCGGTAAAGTCTGCCGTCGCAACCTCATCTCCGAGCTCGGATAAGCTCACGCTGACAATCAGTACGGAAAGCAAGGTCAAAAATGCAACCGATACGGCTGACGGAGGTATAACTCTTGCCATTGCGGCACTCGCGCAGGCATCTGCGGACGGTGAGCCCTCGGCTAAGGTGAGCGCTTCGGTTTCCCCTGAGATTGCATTCAGCAAAAGCGGTGAAAACAAAACCGATAAAAAGCAGTCGCTTGCCGAAAAGGTCGAGGATATGCTGAATATGGGCGGAGAATGAGAAAAACGCAAAGGTAAAAAACGCCCGAGCCATATGTAAAAAATCAAATAACAAAAGTAAACCTACGGAGCGTTTTGTACGCTCCATACATAAAAATGATAACAAAAGTTTTCAAAAAAGCGGTTGTTTTGCGGAAAGGAGGAAAAAACGTGCGAAGAATTTTGAAAATTACAGCCATATTTTTGCTGACGGCGTTGTTGCTTCCCATGCTTTTCTCCTGCGGGGCAAGGCGCTTTGAGGAGTATAGCTTTGAGTATTTTGATACCTTGACTGCCGTAACGGGATACGAATCCTCTGAGGCAAGCTTCAAGGAAAACTGTGCCGCCGTTATGGCAATTCTTGAGGAGTATCACAAGCTTTACGATATATACCAAACCTACGACGGTGTAGTAAATCTTGCCACGCTCAATTCCCATGCCGGCAAGGGTGCTTTGAAGGTTGATGAGAAAATAATCGACTTGCTCTCCTATGCAAAGGATATGTATACTCTCACGGGAGGAAAAACCAATATCGCGCTCGGTTCGGTGCTCAGTATATGGCACGACTGCCGCGAGGCAGGTCTTGATAAGCCCGAGTCGGCAAGGCTGCCCTCGCGCGAGGAGCTGAAGCTCGCCGCAGCGCATACCGATATTGATAGCATAGTTATAAACACAGACACCTCAACCGTCGAAATTACCGATAAAGCTGTGCAGATTGACGTCGGCGCCATAGGCAAAGGATATGCAGTTGAAATGGCGGCACGCGAGCTTGAGCGCCGAGGCGCCACCGGCTATATTATTAACGTTGGCGGTAATGTGCGCGCGGTAGGTGAAAAAGGGGAGGGGGAGCCCTTCATCGCGGGAATAGAAAATCCCGATTCCGAGGACTATATCGAAACCGTCAAGCTGAAAAATGCAGCACTTGTAACAAGCGGCTCTTATCAGAGATATTACACGGTAGAGGGCGTAAATTATCACCATATTATCGACCCCGAAACCCTTATGCCGAAAAACGAGTTCAAATCGGTAAGCGTAATTGCCGAGCATTCCGGAATGGCCGACGCTCTTTCTACGGCTCTGTTCGTTATGGATATCGAGGAGGGCAGGGCACTTGTCGAAAGTATTTCGGGCGTCGAGGCGCTATGGCTCACGGCAAATGGCGAGATAATAAAATCCGGTGCATTTTCGGATTATACCTGAGAAGCAGAATTTTGGCAGGGGGCACGCAACCGCGTGCCGCTTGCCGTTTTTTATAGAATGGGCGAGCAAGGTGAGCCCACAATTTTCAACCTAGGCAAGAGGGAATAATCTGAACACGCTCGGAAGCCTGGATTTTCAGCGCTTTCGCCGCTTATCTCTCTTGCAAAGTCTTACTTGGCTGCGAGAGCCAAGCACCAAAATCATCTTAAAATTCAGGCTTCGGAGTTCTTCGAATTTTCGGGATAGATGA